>NZ_JACNMS010000005.1 GCF_020595125.1 Jeotgalibacillus aurantiacus | reverse complement strand
ACATCCGAGAAGCAAGCTTCTCTTCCGTTCGCTCGACTTGCATGTATTAGGCACGCCGCCAGCGTTCGTCCTGAGCCAGGATCAAACTCTCCGTAAAGTGTTTGAAAAGCTCATTGTCTTTTTTATTCGAAAAAGACTTAAAATCTTAAACGTTGACGTTTGGTTGTTTAGTTTTCAAGGTTCAGTGCTTCTTTCAGCCTGTCGCTCTCTCAAGCGACTTTCTTATACTAACATAATTTTTTATGTCAGGTCAACAACTTTTTTTGTTGTTGTGAAGCGTTTTTGTTTTCGCTCATCAGCGACGTTTATTATCTTAACAAGAGTTTTTAAAAAGAGCAACCCTTTTTTAAAACTTTTTTTAAAAAAATTAATTCTGCTGCAAATAATGCTGTTTTCCCGTTTAGATAGATGCTGATAAAGGTTTTTTCCAAGCATTGCTGATTGTAATGTGGAAGGCAGGACAAAACGTTTGCGGACGTTATCCTGCCTTCTGGATGTTATTAAACTTGTTCTTCAATGAAGTAATATCGATGATAGATACCTTTACCCTTTGTTTCTACAGCTTTCGTTTTTAACGTTCCTTTTTCAATTAAAAACTCAATCATAACTGCAAGGTCAACTGAATAATAGGAGATCTCCTGATGAAATTGCAGCTCCTGAAAGCTCCACTCTTGTTTTTCACTCATAATGCCGATCAAATGTGAAGCTCCGACTTCAGTTCTTGAATGGATCAGAAATTCACTTGCAAGAAATAAAAGCTCAAGTCTCTTCTCAATACTCTCTTCACTATTTACAAGCTCTTCATATAGTTTATAAATCTCCGGCTCAATCTGTTTGACCTGGTTCCATACCGTAACCTCAGGATGAAATCCATTTTCGATCACAGCAAGGCGGGCCAGATGATGCAGGGAGTGAACAACATGATTGTATGCATCGAGAAAATGTCTCGTTTCAAAGAAGGCTTTGCCGTCCATATATCTTCTGATTAGCTTTGCAAATTCGATTCCCATCTTGATCTTCCGACCGTAAAAAGGGAAATCCTTCAGTTCCGTTCGAAGGTTGTCGATATACTCATTCCGATCAAAAACGATCTTGCCGGTCAGTAACCATTCAACCATTTTTCTGTTGCTGCCAAGCAGCAGCCACTCGTTCAGCTGCTTTTCTGTTACAAGATGCATGGCCGCTTTTCTGTCCTCGTAAGTGTAATGCTTAATAAAAACCGGATGTTCCGCTTCTTTTACTACTATTAAGAGAATCGTATCAAATGTGTCAGTGATTGGACTTTGTTTATCCCGTTTTTCCATGATGACAATGCCGAGTGTATTCGGCTGGCTGGCTCGTTCCTGGTAGATGGGGCGCAAAATATCTTCCATGTGCAATAGCTCCTTCTTCAATTAAATCCGTCCTGAATTTATTTCGACAAGATCTTGCTATTTCCTTTAAATTTGATTCGTAAATAATCCGTCACGTTTTTTTACTTTAATGGACAGTTTTCTATGATATAGTAAAAGTCCGGGAGGGACAATCATGGCAAAAGCTTATTCAAATAAAATTAATAAAATCCGTTCATTTGCACTCGCACTTATTTTCTTTGGTGTTTTAATTATGTACGGCGGTATTTTCTTTAGAGATAATCCTATTATCATGCTGATTTTTATCGTACTCGGGATGTTATCCATTCTGTTCAGTATGGTCGTGTATTTCTGGATTGGTATGCTTTCCACGCGGGCAGTCGTCGTGACGTGTCCGAATTGTGAGAAGCCGACGAAGGTTTTAGGGCGTGTGGACATGTGTATGCACTGTCGCGAGCCGCTGACGCTTGATCCTGAACTTGAAGGAAAAGACTTCAACGAAGATTACAATAAGAAGAAAAAGAAAACGACAGCTGATAAAGAAGCCTGAACAAAGGCTTCTTTTTTTATCAGTTTTTTAGCATAAAAAAAGAAGCCTTTAGTGGGCTTCTTTTTTTGCATCGCAATCACGGCACGTGCCGTATACTTCCATACGATGATTATTTACTTTAAAGCCTGTAACGTGAGAAGCAAGGTGCTCCACCTCATCCAGACCAGGGTAATGAAAATCTACAATTTTTCCACACTCTTCACAAATTGCGTGATAATGATCCGTTGTCACAAAATCAAAGCGACTGGAAGAATCCCCATAGGTGAGCTCCTTAACTAGCCCCACTTCACGGAAGACGCGTAAATTGTTATATACTGTCGCCACACTCATATTAGGAAATTTGCCTTCTAGAGCCTTATAAATTTCATCCGCTGTCGGGTGTGACATAGCGCCTACCAGATACTCCAAAATCGCATGACGTTGAGGGGTGATACGCACGCCCGTCCCTTTTAGTGAATCTAATGCATCTCTTAACTGCACTTCTGACACCGTCATGCACCTTCTTTCTATAAAAAGTCTTTCTTTATAATTCTTATAATTAGTGTACTCGCCTGATTCATGGTTTGTCAAATCTTCCAGAACAATAAAAGCACTCTGCCGAAACGACAGAGCACTTCTGAGAATTAATTATCGTAGAAAATGTTTGCTCCCGGACCAAGATCAATGCCAGTGTACATAAATACAAGTAGCATTAACGTCCAGACGATTGAGAATACAATCGTATAAGGAATCATTGTGGCGATCAGTGTACCAATCCCCACTTTTTTATCATACTTTTGTGCAAAAGCAATGACGATTGCGAAGTACGGCATTAGTGGAGAGATGATATTTGTTGTTGAGTCTGCAATACGGTAAAGAACCTGAGTCAGTTCAGGCGCATAACCAAGGTCCATCATAATTGGTACAAATACCGGTGCCATGAAGGCCCATTTAGCGGAAGAACTTCCGATAAATAGGTTGATCACTCCGACTACGAACATAAACGCAAGGACAAGGAGCATCCCTTCTAATCCGGCACTGCTTAACCAGCCAGCGGCATTGTATGCAAAAATCTGTCCAATGTTACTAGTATTGAAATAGGCAACAAATTGACCGGCTGCGAACGCAAGTACAATGTACATACCCATTGTCGCCATTGTGTCACCCATCTGGTTCGCAATATCTTTATCATTTTTAATTGACTTCGTTACCAGGCCATATACAAGACCAGGAATCAGGAAGAAGATAAAGAGAATCGGAACTAGCGTCTGGAAGAATGGTGCATTTAGAATCTCATCATTCGGCAGACCTGCACGAAGCGGCCCCCATGATGGGACAACAAGGAGTGCAATTAATACACTTGTAACGATAATGGAAAGAAGCGCCATCCAAAGACCTTTTTTCTCTTCAGGACGAACCGTCTTCATATCTTCTGCTTCAGCATCGTCAAACGACCCTTTAAACGTGCCGAGACGCGGCTCAACGATCTTTTCAGTAACGAACGTACCCGCAAGTGTCAGCAATACAACAGAAGCAATCATAAAGTAATAGTTCATCAGAATGTTCATGCCTTCTGCATAGGCAGGGTCCACTGTTGCTGCAGCAGCGATGGTAAGATCACCAAGTAGCGGATCCAGTGATGTAACGAGAAGGTTTGCACTGAAACCAGCTGATACACCGGCAAAAGCTGCGGCAAGACCGGCAAGCGGATGTCTGCCTAATCCCGCAAATAATACCGCACCAAGTGGCGTAAGTACAACATATCCGGCATCGGCTGCCATAGAAGACATAATACCGCCGAATACTAGTGCAGCAGTCAACAGCTGCTTCGGTACAGAGGTAACAAGCGCTTTAAGAGCTGCTGAAATCAACCCTGAGCGTTCTGCGATCCCGATCCCGAGCATTGTGACAAGCACGGTACCGAGCGGCGCGAAGCCGGTAAAGTTACCTACTGCTGATTCAAACATATACAGAATACCTTCAGAGCTTAAGAGATTAAAAACTGTAATCTCTTCTCCTTCGGCATTCTCAACTGTCCAGCCAAGTGCTGATCCCAGTGCTGAGGCTAAAACAACCATTGCAGCGAAAAGGAAAAACAGCGTGACCGGGTGAGGAAGCTTGTTACCAACGCGCTCGATTCCATCAAGCCCTTTGGTAAAAAATCCTCGCTTTTTAGCTGTGTCCATAAAATCCCCCTACTTTTCAATAAATGTTAATTTTCTAACAATTCACCTGACGACAGGTAACGTTATTATAAAGAGGGTTTGTCGAAATTTAAAGTCATATGGTAAAATCCGCAATAAAAACAATATTCGCATGATTATAAAAATGCATCCAGCTTTATAATTATTTGATTTTGTTCTCGCTTATATGAATCGTGCCGGGGACATCCTTCGCTTTCCTTTGTCTAGCTCCGGCGACTAGCCCCTCGAGGTCATAAGTCAAAGCTGAACGAGGGCAAAGATCAGCCCTCTTTTCATCTTCGCCTTATGCTTGTCGGGGCTGGACGAGTCGCCTCCGCTTTTCCAAGGCCGGGCGGTGAACCCGCCTGCGCTTCGCACAGCCGGGTTCACCTGACCCTTTCCGCCATAGGAGTCTTCGGATGTCACTGGCCCTCAGGAATCTGGTAATCAGATATCATTAATATGTCTGAAATCTGTTGGATTTGTTGATAGAATTCCAATATTTTGTTGATAGATTAGCAAATCCTAATCAGTAAATGCTCCTGACAAGAGAAAAGCAATGCTATACCACTTCATCACCTAATAAAAAACGCACCCATAAAAGGTGCATTTTTTTATGATCGGTCTCTTAAAAATTCTAAAGTTTCTTCTACATGCCCTTTAACGCGGACTTTGCGCCATTCTTTTAACAGGGTTCCGTCTTTGTCGATGGCGAAGGTTGAGCGTTCGATGCCCATGTATTCTTTGCCGAAGTTTTTCTTTAGTGTCCAGACACCGTATTGTTCTGCTACTTTGTGATCTTCATCAACCAGCAGGCTGAATGGCAGGTCGTGCTTGTCCACGAATTTTTTATGTTTATCCTGTGGATCAGGACTGACGCCGAGAATGACTGCGTCGAGATCCGCAAATGATTCGTGGTGGTCTCTGAAGTCGCACGCCTGTGTCGTACAGCCTGGTGTCATATCTTTTGGATAGAAATATAGAACGACCTGTTTTTTGCCCAGGAAATCAGATAATGATACTGATTCCCCGTCCTGGGTTTGTAATGTGAAATCGGGTGCTTTTTCACCAATTTTCATGATTTAACCTCCCATTCATATTGTAGTTGTAGCATACAGGACATCGGGCTACTTTTCAAAAGTCTGCTCATCTGATTTTGCGATGATGGTCCAGACGACTGTTACCGGGAGTATATGCCCGATAAAAGCTGAAAGTGCGGCAATCAGTCTCCCTGCTCCAACTGGGACAATTTCTCCATTACCTACCGAGAACAGCATCATCGCACTGAAATAAAGCATCAATAAAAAAAGTGGCCAGAAGCCCTCTTCCTCTACCGGAACGGCTGCTTCAATCCCTTCCAACATCAGGATCGTATAAATGGATGCAAAACCGAGTAGCAGAACACCGTATACATAGGATAAGTGCAGGAAGTTTTTCAATGAAAATATATAACCCTCCCACGGCAGTGCAAGTAAAGCTCTGACAGAAAACGACATGATCAGAACTGTGAAGGCCAGAATGAGTAGTCCCATTTATAAAATCCCCCCGTTTGCAGATTATGATTCAGCATATTACAATACGGGGGACGCAATGACTGGGAGGAAATACAGATGAACCACACTCAATCAGAGAAGCTTCATGAAGAAGCACTTAAACATATTGTTGGAGGCGTGAATAGCCCGTCCCGATCCTATAAGGCTGTCGGCGGAGGCTCTCCTGTTGCCATGGCACGAGGAAAAGGTGCTTATTTTTGGGATGTTGATGGCAATAAGTACATAGATTATCTGGCGGCATACGGACCGATTATTACTGGACACGCTCACCCTCATATCACAAAAGCGATCCAGCATGCTGCTGAAAATGGCATCCTTTACGGAACACCGACTGAACATGAAGTGACGTTTGCAAAGATGCTTAAGGAAGCAATGCCTGCAATGGAAAAAGTCCGTTTCGTCAACTCCGGAACGGAAGCGGTTATGACAACGATCCGGGTAGCGCGAGCTTATACCGGACGTGATAAAATTATTAAATTTGCCGGGTGCTACCACGGGCACTCCGATCTTGTACTTGTTGCAGCCGGATCCGGTCCTTCCACTTTAGGGACTCCTGATTCAGCAGGTGTAACAAAAAATATTGCGAGTGAAGTGATCACGGTTCCTTTTAATGAAATTGAACCCTTTAAAGAAGCGCTTGAAAAATGGGGAGATGAAATCGCCGGTGTTCTCGTTGAACCGATTGTAGGAAACTTTGGCATTGTTGAACCAAAGGAAGGTTTCCTTGAACAGATTAATGAGCTCGCACACAAAGCAGGCGCACTTGTCATTTACGATGAAGTCATCACAGCGTTCCGCTTTATGTATGGCGGCGCACAGGATCTGTTAAATGTAAAACCGGACTTAACTGCAATGGGTAAAATCATCGGTGGCGGTCTACCGATCGGCGCTTATGGCGGACGCGTAGACATAATGGAACAAATCGCACCGCTTGGACCTGCTTATCAGGCCGGAACAATGGCCGGAAATCCTGCTTCCATTCAGGCCGGTATTGCCTGCCTTGAAGTGTTGAAGCAGCCTGGCATTTATGAAGAAATGGACCGCCTCGGGGCGATTCTCGAAGAAGGCATTCTATCTTCAGCAAAAAAACATGATGTCACCATTACCATCAACCGATTAAAAGGTGCACTGACCATCTACTTTACGGATGAAAAGGTTGTTAACTACGAACAGGCTGAATCAACCGATGGCGAAACCTTCGCCCGCTTTTTCAAACTGATGCTCGAACAGGGCATCAACCTGGCCCCATCCAAATACGAAGCCTGGTTCCTCACAACCGAGCACACCGATCAGGATGTTGAACA
Organism: Jeotgalibacillus aurantiacus; assembly: GCF_020595125.1. Lineage (NCBI taxonomy): Bacteria > Bacillati > Bacillota > Bacilli > Caryophanales > Caryophanaceae > Jeotgalibacillus > Jeotgalibacillus aurantiacus. The sequence goes on along the minus strand of NZ_JACNMS010000005.1, from coordinate 173,612 downwards.
AACACTAAAAGCAGTAGATTACGCTTTTTCAAAACTGTAAATCGTGTAGTAAAGAAGGTGTCTCCTATTTTGGAGACACCTTCTTTTTAGTTGGATGTTATTCAAGGAATACATTTGACGCAGACGTTTAAATGACTTTTATTTGAAAACAGATAAAGTGCCAGGGACACCCGTAGACTCCTGTGGCGGAAAGGGACAGGTGAAACCGATTGTGCGAAGCACAAGCGGGTTCACCGCCCGGCCAGAGAAAAGCGGAGACGGGCGCTCAGGGACGTACAAACTGGACTGGCCCCGACGGAGATAAAGGAAACACAGCGAACGTAGAGAGCTGATGTTGACTTATCGGACGAGGGGACGGGAAGTTTGCTAGTCCCTGCCCGCCGGAGCTAGAAATGGAAAGCGGAGGGTGTCCCTGGCACGACTTATCATAATAAAAACTTGTAAAAGAAGTGTTTTCCCAGTGAAAACGCCTCCTTTTTTATCATAAAAAATTCTTGGTAATTTCTCTTGCAGTCCACTTCTATCCAATGTATATTACTACTATTGCCATGCACAAGTTCCTGGTAATAATAGCGTGAATTACGTCAAGAAAGGACTCAACCAAACGATGAAGCTAGGAGCCCGCGTCTTAAAGACGGGAATTGCCATCGTCCTTGCTCTGTATTTAGCTGAACTGCTGTCACTGCCTTCCCCGATCTTCGCCGGAATCGCAGCAGCTTTTGTTGTTCAGCCGACCATATACCGGTCATTCGTTTCCATACTTGAACACATCCAGGCAAATGTGATCGGTGCAGCTGTCGCCGTTATTTTCGTATTGCTTTTCGGAAATCATGTTGTCGTCATCGGCTTTGCTGCAGTCATTACCATCACCATTATTCTTAAACTGCGGATTGAGACAACGATCGGCCTGGCACTCGTGACCCTGATTGCCATCATGGAGGTTCAGAACGAAGATTTCATCACATTTGCTCTATTACGCTTTACAGCCATCATGCTTGGGGTCTTATCATCCTTCTTAGTCAATCTGATTTTCATACCACCAAAGTACGAAACGAAATTATTCTATAAAATTTCTACGACAACAGATGATATGATTAAATGGATCAGATTAAGTACCCGCCGTGCCACTGAGCACCAGCTGTTAAAAAAGGATATTGAAAAATTTAAAGAGCGCCTGATTAAAATTGATCAGATCTACCTTTTATACAAAGAGGAACGCGGAATTCTCAAGACAAATTCAGTGGCGAAAACAAGAAAACTTGTGGTCTACCGCCAGATGATTTCCACTATGCGCAGAAGCTTTGATATCTTAAAGCGACTGCACCGTTTTGAAAATGATATCAGCCATGTGCCTGAAGCCTTACAGCTGATCATTCAGGAACAGCTTGACTGCCTCATGAGCTATCATGAACAGCTGCTCCTTCGTTTTGCCGGTAAAATCAAGCCGGTTAATGAAAATGAACAGTTGAATCATACGTGTATGAATCATAAGGAATTAACGGATATCTTCATGGAGGAAGTGAATAAAGCAAGGGATGAGGATGACAGCAGCGGATTCCACCTGCTACACGTTTTGTCATCAATGCTTGAATACGAAGAGCATTTATCCCACCTCGACACGCTGATTGCCAGCATGCAATCCTATCATCAGGATGACCAGGAAATCGTTTTACCTGAGCGGGATGCGGAATAATTTTATGATTTAAACCGGGCAGGAGGTACCCTTCGCTTTCCGTGGCCGGGCGGTGAACCCCTTGTGCTCCGCACAATGGTTTCACCTGTCCCTTTCCGCCACAGGAGTTTACGGATACCTCCTGCCCTTTATAATGAATGATACATTTTCAGCAGAATACTTTAATTTCATATTTAGAAACAAGCGATCAGACGTGATATCTGATCGCTTATTTATTACGAAATATACATAAGACTTTTAATCCCCAAGCTGCTGTACCTGGAACAGGTTATAGTAAAGGCCCTGTTTTTGCATGAGCTGTGCATGGGTACCGCTTTCGGCGATTTTCCCGTGATTGATCAGGATAATCCGGTCTGCATGTGTAATCGTTGATAACCGGTGCGCCACAATAAAGGTGGTCCGGTCTTTCGCCAGCTTCTCAATGGATTCCTGAATCAGGTGTTCGCTCTCCAGATCAAGTGCAGATGTGGCTTCATCCATAATGAGGATAGGCGGATTTTTCAGAAAGACCCGGGCGATTGCAACACGCTGTTTCTGTCCACCCGATAATTTCACGCCTCTCTCTCCTACCTTTGTATGGTAGCCTTCAGGCAGATCCATGATAAAGTCGTGTGCATTGGCCGCTTTAGCCGCTACAATGACTTCCTCATCCGTCGCTTCAGGATTCCCCATCTTAATATTCATCATCACAGATTCACTGAATAGAATATTATCCTGTAGGACCATTCCAATTTGATTTCTCAGACTTCTCGCCTGTACGTCACGAATGTCGATCCCATCAAGCAATACACGTCCTTTTGTCACATCGTAAAACCTTGGAATAAGACTGACAATGGTTGATTTACCTCCACCACTCATCCCTACAAATGCAATCGTCTCACCCTGCTTAACGTGCAGGTGAATATCCTTTAATACCTCTTCCTCTTTTTCATCATAGGCAAAAGAGACATGGTCAAACCACACTTCTCCACGTACATTCTTTACTTCCGAGGCATTTGGTTTGTCATCCACATCATACTTTTCATCTACGAGTTCAAATACACGGTCCATCGAAGCAATTGACTGGACCAGCGTTGTTGAGCTGTTCACAAGTCTTCTCAACGGATTGTAAAGACGTTCGACGTAAGCAATAAATGCAACCATGACACCGAGAGAAAGATTCTCGTTAATGACGTTATATCCTGCGTACCCGATCACGATAAGCGGCGCAATATCTGTAATGGTGTTCACCACTGCAAAAGCTTTGGCATTCCACTTCGTCTGATCGATGGCTTTATCAAGAAAGTTACCGTTTTTCTTATCAAAATTCTTCTGTTCGTGGGGTTCCACGGCAAAGCTTTTAATCACGCTCATCCCCTGTACGCGTTCATGGAGATACCCCTGAACTTCCGCAAGCGCCTGTGAGCGGTAGCGTGTAAGAGAACGCAGTCTTCCAAAGAAAAACTGAACTGAGAATGCATAAAAAGGAAACACAATGAGTGAAACGAGCGTCAGCTTCACGTCATAGGTGAGCATGATGGAAATCGCAATTAAAATCGTTGCAATATCAAGCCAAAGGTTCATCAGACCCGTCATGACAAAGTTCTTAGTCTGTTCGACATCATTTATTACCCGGGAAATGACTTCTCCCGCGCGCGTGTTGGCGTAGTACTTAAAACTCAGCTTCTGTAAATGCGAAAACAGCTGGTCCCTTATATCAAACAGAATCTTATTACTTGTCCACTGTGCAAAATACTGGCGGTAATATTCCACAGGTGGTCTCAAAATAACAAACAGCACCATGGCTCCTCCGATCAGCCAGTAAAGCTGATTCAATTTCTCATCCGTGGTCATATTGCCACCAATAATATCATCAATGACATACTGAATTAAAACCGGAATCAGCAGTGGAATGGCAAACTTAATTACACCAATGATCAGTGTGAAAATAATCTGCCACTTATACGGTGCGACAAATTTCATATATCTTTTGATACTATCCATCAAAATCCCTCTCTTTCAGCCATGAAAAAACCTGTTGAAGCTCAACAGGAAAAATAACTCATTATTCTTTTAAACGATATCTCTTCTGAAAGAGATATCTGCTGTACCATACATCAATGAAATCCGGCGCAAACGGTCCGCGCCTCTGCTTAATCCAGCGAATCAGTTTATCCACGTTACGCTGCAGGATGCGGTCAATCACATTTGGATAACCCATCAGCTTACGATGTTCCTCATACTCGTCCTCATCAAGAAGTGTATAGGACATATCCGGGTACACCTTAATATCGAGATCGTAATCAATATACTTTAAAGCACCATCTTCGAATACGAACGGAGAACTTATGTTGCAGTAATAATAAACCCCGTCGTCACGAAGCATACAAATAATATTAAACCAGTGCTCAGCATGGAAATAACAGATCGCCGGCTCGCGCGTCAGCCAGGTACGCCCGTCAGATTCAGTGACGATCGTCCGGTCATTACCGCCAATGACAATATTACGCGTCCCTTTCAGAACAGTCGTTTCCTGCCAGACCCGATGTATCAGTCCATCATGCTTATAGCTGTGAATTTGAATACTTTGCCCTTCAACTGGTAGCGTCATCCTCCATCTCCTGCCTTTAACTGCGTGATTTACATTTTCCTGTACTGGATACAGGTCCGCTCATGTATGTATTGTCCCATTATACCCTTTTCATAATAAAAGAGCCACCCGGACGAATACGGGTGACTCTTTTGAGTATTGAAGATAAAACCGGGCTTGACTCACCCTTCGCTTTCGTTTGTCTAGCTCCGACGGCCAGGGACTAGCAAACTTCCCGTCCCCTCGTCCGATAAGTCAACATCAGCTCACTACGTTCGCTGTGTTTCCTTTATCTCCGTCGGGACCGGTCCAGTTTGTACGTCCCTAAACGCCCGCCTCCGCTTTTCCATGGCCGCGCGGTGAGCCAGTTAGTGCTCCGCACTACACTGTCTCACCTGTCGCTTCACTGCCCCAGGAGTCTTCGGGTGAGTCAAGCCCTCTGATGAATTCTCGACCGTTGAACTAATTCAAAATAGTTCTTAGAATATATTTAATCAAAAGATTGTGGAAAACATGCTCAAGATAAAGCTGGTTAATAAATCATAGAAAGTTCAACAACTGACACCAAGAACTACATGGATTTTAATGAGGGTTAACTAGTTGTTTATAAGTTGATTTTAATCTGAACAAGCCATTACGATAATCTGTGTAAAATCAGCTGGTCATTCATAATCAATAGGGCAGGACATATCCGGAGACTCCTGTGGCGGAAAGGGTCAGGTGAAACCATTGTGCGGAGCACAAGGGGTTCACCGCCCGGCCACCAAGAAAAGCGGAGGAGACTCGTCCAGCCCCGACAAGCATAAGGCGAAGATGAAAAGAGGGCTGATTTTCGCCCTCGTTCAGCTTTGACTTATGACCTCGAGGGGCTAGTCGCCGCAGCTAGACAAAGGAAAGCGGAGGATATGTCCTGCCCGGCTTTTGCTTAAAGCATGATCTTTCTAAGTCACAAATCAGGTTTGGTGTGGTATGCCTCGATTACTTCGTTCATTCTTTTATCAAACATTTCCTGCACTTGTTTGAGTTTCTGATCAAGCTCTCTCAGCTGGTAGCCGATATGTTCAGCAGATTCCTCAATGTTCATCGACGCTAAAAAATCCATCATTTTTTTCTTCTTTTCTTTTTCAGCGTATAGATAAAGAAGCTCCTCTGCGATTTCCATTTGCTGATGTACTTTTTCTTTGAATAAATTCATGGTGAAATCCCTCCTGAGTATAAGTGATTCCACTTTTGATTTCGAATCCCTTTGACTAGTTTTGTCGGATGACGGTGAATGTTCGACATATGCCGCAACCGCGTCTTGAGACTCCTGAACACTAAAAAGAAGCTGACAGTGAGTGACTGTCAGCTTCTTTTTTTGTTATCGTGATTGCTTGTTGTTTGCAGGCTGGTTCTTTTTGCTTTCTGATTGCTGGTTTTGTCTTTTTACTTCTGCAGCATTTGTTTCTGATGCAAATTCAGCACCGTATTGACCAGCAGCGTTTTGCTTTTGTACTTCTTCAACGTTTGTACCTGTTTGTGTTTTGTTTGTTTGCTTTTTCATGGTTTTCTCACCTCCACGAACATTAATATGACCGTTTCAGGTGAGAATTATTCATGATTTATACGAGCAGTGAACGGCCGCCATCGACGATAATGGTTTGGCCGCAGATCATCGACGAGTCATCTGATACGAGGAATTTAATGGTCTTGACGATGTCATCGATTTCTACCATGCGGCCTGCCGGTGTTTTGCTCCGCGCATCTTCAAGTAATTCTTCGCGGTTCGGGAAATGAGTCAGTGCTTCTGTATCAATTGCACCGCCTGATACGGCGTTTACCACAATTTTCTTTGGCGCAAGTTCTACGGCAAGATAGCGTGTTAAGGCTTCAAGCGCGGCTTTCGAAACGCCGACTGTCGTATAATTATCGAGATAGCGGATCGATCCGAGTGAAGAAATGCTGACGATTTTCCCGCCTTCTTCCGGCATCAGCTTGACCGCTTCCTGGGCACAGAACAGCAGTGCTTTACTATTAATATTCATTGTCCAGTTCCAGTGAGATTCTTCAAGCTCCATTGCAGGACGGAGTACACCGGATGCTGCGTTGTTGACGAATACATCAAGACGCCCGAAATGCTCTTTGATCTGATCAAACATTTGCTTGATCTTTTCGTTATCTCCCACATTAGCACGAACGATCAGCACTTTACGGCCTAGTGCTTCAATTTCAGCGGCCGTTTCCTGCGCCGCTCCTTTGCTGCGTGCATAGTTAATGACAATGTCGTATCCTTCTTTAGCCAGTGCAATAGCTGTTGCTTTTCCAACTCCACGACTGCTTCCTGTTACTAACGCTACTTTATTAGTCATTTGTCTCTCTCCTTGTGACGTTTTATCCATTCATTTGCTATCTTTCTGTGTGAAACCGGCATCGCCAGTTCATGAATCCTGTCTAATGAGGCCCACTCCGTTTTTTCCGGGAGTGAGATCTGTGGATTGATTGATTCCGCTGTGACCACATTCATTTTCCAGACAAGGTGTGTGAAAACGTGATCCTGTTTCATCCATTCCGTGTCTTTGACTTCCGCTTTTACGTAAAAATCTGAATCAAGGAATTGAACGGTTTGCTGAGCCGTTTCTGATTCAGGCAGCTTTTCAAAGCTTGGGAATTCCCACAGGTTTGCAAGCAGTCCCTGCTCCGGACGCTGTGTCACTAATACTTCACCCTTTTCATTTTGAACGATGGCAGTCAGAAGCTCAATGACTTTTGATGATTTCTTTTTTGTTTTTACCGGCAGCTCGCGCTGGGTTCCCTGCCTGAATGCTTCACAATGGTCCTGAACCGGACATAACAGGCATGATGGTGATGTTGGCGTACAGACAATCGCGCCGAGCTCCATCATCGCCTGGTTAAAGTATGACGGGTTATCCTTTGAAATTAAATGTCTCACTGCCTGTTCAAAGGTTTTTCTAGTCGAAGGTTTGGCGATATCGTCCCAGATAGACAGAATTCTCGATAACACCCGCATCACATTTCCATCTACCGCAGGTTCGGGGCGGTTATAGGCAATACTGAGTACTGCACCGGCTGTATACGGACCTACTCCCTTTAATGAAGAGATGGCTTCAGGCGTATCAGGAACTACACCTGCATAGTTTTCATGAACTTCTCTTACGGCAGCCTGGAGATTACGGGCTCTGGAATAATACCCTAACCCCTCCCATGCCTTTAAGACCTTTTCCTCCGGTGCTTCTGCCAGTGCCTGTACGGTCGGAAACTGTTCCATGAAACGGTTAAAGTAAGGAATCACCGTATCTACTCTTGTTTGCTGAAGCATGATTTCTGATACCCAGACCTTGTAAGGATCCTGATTTTCGCGCCACGGCAGGTCCCGCATTTCTTTTTCAAACCATCCGATTAGATCCGCCTGAAACCGGGGAACGTCTGTATTCTGCAGCTGATTTTTTAGTTCTTCATTCACAATTATCCATCCTTTATGTTAGTTCACGTTATATGGGGGAATATAAGTATTGGGACTGGCTTATTCACAAATCAATCTCCCATTTACCCCGGGCACATCTTCGAAAAATAGACCGATTTCTTATTGCAAGATCAGTCTGATATGAGCAATAATAATGAAAACATAGACTTTACATCATGAAGGGAGGGGTTGTCTTGGATACAGGAACCCATATCGTCATGGGGTTTGCAATCGGCGGACTTGCAGCGATTGATCCTGTCGTCGCAAATGACCCCGCAACAGCACAAAGCGTTCTGATCGCCGTTGTCATAGGATCTCAGGCACCGGACGCAGATACCGTTTTGAAACTGCGCAACAATGCTGTTTATATCCGGCACCACAGAGGAATCACACACTCCATTCCGGCTGTTATGCTCTGGCCGATTGCCATTACGGCAGCGATTTATCCGTTTTTCCCGGAAGCCAACCTGCTTCACCTATGGCTTTGGACATTTTTAGCTGTCTTTCTTCATGTGTTTGTCGATATTTTTAATAGCTATGGCACCCAGGCTCTACGTCCATTTTCTTCTAAATGGGTGGCACTTGGTGTGATCAATACGTTTGATCCGATCATCTTCGGTATACATGTAATCGGACTCATGATCTGGGGATTCGGCGCTGATCCGGTTCCGACATTTCTGATCATGTACGCCATCATTGCCGGCTACTATGTCATCAGGTTTATGCTCCAGTCAGCTGTCCGATCTTCCATCAGGAAACGGATTCCGGATGCAGAAAACGTGATCATTGCACCTACGATCCGTTTCTATCAGTGGCGTATTGCCGCTGAAACAAAGGAACATTTTTATGTAGGAAGAGCCTACGGAAGATCTGTGACGATTTATGATAAGTTTAAGCGGAAGTCAGTACCGGACAATGAGATTTTCGCCAAAGCAAAAACGGATAGAAACGTCTCTGCTTTTCTGTCTTTTTCACCACTGTACCGCTGGGAGCTCGTTGAAAGCGATGATCAGTATGAAGTGCGTTTTATTGACCTGAGATACCGCAGTAACGACCACTATCCATTTGTAGCTGTTGTTCAAATGGATAAAGAGCTTGCTATTTTAAGTTCTTACACCGGCTGGATCTTCAGTGAAGAAAAGCTGCAGAAGAAACTCGATTTTCTTCCTAACGAATAACCAAAGGGGCATTCCAGCAATGGAGGCCCCTTTTTCATTGTGATATTTACTGCTTTACATCATCATCCCCGCTTAGAATAGCTGCATACCTTTCGTTCATCGCGGCAATTTCATGAATTCTTCCGCCATAGCTTTGAATCCATTGTTCTACCACGCGCTGAGCCATTTCCTGTCCCTGATATTCATATCCCGCTTTGGCGTAAGTTGCCTCGAAATCCTCTTTCAGCAGATCAATCAGCATGCCTGCTTTTTCGTATGAGATATTTGTATCTTTCGAGCGCAGTAATTGGATGAGTTCATTTCTTTGATGGTCCATCAGGCTTCTCCTCCTTTCGATGACTGCTCCAATAACGAAATCGGAAGCGCCTCAAGCTCCTTCTCACCGCCGAGACGGTACCCCCAGGCAAAAACACCGTTCAGATAATCTATTTTAAAATACACACCCGGATCATGCTTAATTGCATACACCGTTCCCTTTTTAAAATCTTTCGGATTTAATAAATACGCTTCTGCCATGATCGCCTTTCGTTCAAGTACGGCAAATTCATTGACGATCCCAAGTTGTTCAGCTTTACGCGCCTTTTCTTTTAATGTGGCAATTTCCTGTTTTAATTCCTGCTCAGTCATTGTACTGTAGCGTTTTTCTGTTGTCATGATTCAACACCTCATTCAAAGTATAAACGAAAGTATCAGCGAAACAAACCGTCAGATATGTTAGACTCAAGCAGAAAAGATTTTCTATTGAAAGTGGGATGTTACATGAAGCCAACTGCCATCATCACAGGTGCCGGAACAGGCCTTGGAAAAGAACTCGCAAAGCTGTTAAGCAATGATTATCATATTGTACTTGTCGGCAGACGTGCCGAGCTGCTAAATGAGGTTTCTGCTGAGATCAGCGGGACTGCGATACGATGCGACATTACAAAAGAAGAGGATCTCGGGAAACTTTATAAACAGTTGAAGTCACAAGACCTCCTGCCCGTTGAGCTCGTTGTCAACAATGCAGGGGTCGGTCATTTTGGCTCACTCGATGAAGCACAACCGGATGAATGGGATGAAATGTTTAATACGAACGTCAAAGGGCCGATGCTGCTGACGAAGGTCCTTTTACCAGAGATGAAAGCCTCCGGAAAAGGTACGTTTTTAAATATTCTTTCCACTGCTGCATTGCGCGGTAAAGTGAATGAGTCAGGCTATGTAGCGTCAAAATTTGCTTTTCGTGGATTCTCAGAAAGCCTCGCAAAAGAAGTTGAGCCAGCTGGCATTCGCGTTGTCCGTGCCTATATGGGTGGAATGAATACACCGTTTTGGGATGAGTCGGATCACGTGAAAAATCCGGGGAAGATGCGCTCACCGAAGGAAGTCGCCGAAGTGATTGTTAAGCGGATGCGGGATGAGGATGAGATTGAAGTTTGACGTGGCGAGGTAGGTTCGAATTCTGGTTCGCAGGATTTTGACTGAGGTTCGCAAAGTTTCCGGGTTGGTTCACAGAATCTTGACCTTGGTTCGCAAGCTTTCAGGATAAGTTCTCAGAATTTTAATCTCGGTTCGCAAAATCGTGCCATTTGGCCTAACCTCTTTTAAAACAAACAGACCACGCCTATTGCTCGCAGCAAAGCAATGGGCGTGGCCTGTTTTTATTTAATCCATGTCTTCGTTAGCATTTAACTCCTCAATCGCCCACTCGATTTCATCCATTGAAAACCCTTTACGGTAAAGGGTCTGCTTCATTTTTTGTTCGTATTCGAAGCCTGCAAATTTACGGCTGTATTTGTTGTGAGCTTTCTTAGCCTGGGTGAGGACGGCTGCCTTCTGGTCGTCTTCGTCCCGCTCGATGGTCAGGTTTGCCAGCACAAAAGCTACGGTTTGTCCGCTGTAGCCTTTGCGGGCAAGGGTGTCCTGTGCCTTCTTTTTAATCTGGAGCGGGGATAGCTTTTGATTTTTCTTCACGACCTTCTCCATAATGCCAATCGCACGGTCATTCCATTCTTCTTCAGGCGTTTCGCTGATGACCGTCTCAATAATGTCGTTGGATACTCCTTTTTCGCGCAATCCGTTTTTTATTTGGATCGGGCCTTTATCCGTTGTATTGATCTGTGTATTATAAAATGCCTGTGCAAAGGATTGATCGTTTACATAGCCGTAATGACGGAGCTTATGCAGCGTTTCGCTGATCGCAGCATCCCCCATTTCATACTCCTTCAGGTGGTCCTCGATTTCCTTTTCAGAACGCATTCGGTAGCTCAGGTAAACGAGCGCTTTGTTAAAGCCTTTACGGATCTCATCCTCATACTCTATTTCACCGATATCAAAGTCAGTCAGCTCTTTGTTTTTCTGCAGCTGATACTGAACAAGGACTGCTTCATCCACGCTGAATGCGTAGACACCGTCAAGAAAAATATTGTACCGTTCTTCATTGCGTTTTTGTCTGGTGATTTTCGTGATAACCGGCATGAACAGCACCTCCTTTTCAAACTGTAACACATTTAAAGAAGGTTTTTATAAAGGAAAGAGGGAAATAGTAGAGTAGATAAATGTGGAGGGATGCCCGATGAATATTCTTGTCAGTGGAGGAACGGGTTTTGCAGGTAAATCGCTAACCCGCTTGTTAACAGATGAAGGTCACAAAGTCTTTATTCTAACGAGAAATCCGGATAAGCCGGCTAAACAAAGTGTGACCTATGTGAAATGGCTGGCTGACGGTGCGAAGCCTGAGGAAGGATTACCTGAGATTCATGCGATTGTGAACCTTGCCGGGGAGTCCATCAATAACGGCAGATGGACGGAAGATCAGAAACAGAAGATTTATGACAGCCGGATGGAAGCGACTGATGAAATATTGCGTATCATCCGGTCTATGGATCAGCCTCCTTCAGTTCTTGTCAACGCAAGCGCCATTGGCTGTTACCCTGCTTCTGAAACAAAAATCTACACCGAAAAATCCGAAGAACGCGGCACGGATTTTCTAGCCAAGACCGTGATTGACTGGGAGCGTAAAGCACTGTTGGCAGAGGATGAAGGCGTCCGTGTTGCCTGTGCACGTTTTGGCATTATTTTAGGTAAAGAGGCCGGCGCGCTGCCAAATATCGTTCTTCCTTATAAAATGATGGCTGGTGGTACAGTTGGCAGCGGCAAACAGTGGCTGTCGTGGATCCATCACGAGGATGTTGCCCGCGCTGTGCTGTTTGCGATTGAAAATGAAAAGCTTGAAGGACCGTTTAATGTGACCGCTCCAAACCCGATGCGGATGAAGGAATTTGGTGAAACGGTCGGAAAGGTGCTGAACCGTCCTCACTGGATGCCGGTTCCGGGATTCGCCTTGAAGCTTGCACTCGGAGATAAAAGTGCACTCGTATTAGAAGGACAAAAAGTGCTGCCGAAGGTCTTAGAGGAGCACGGATTCACCTTTAAATATCCGCTGTTGCATGATGCACTGCGTGAGATTTATGAAAAGTTACAATTTCAGCCCTGAGGTCAAATTTTGACCTCAAGGCTATTTATATTCCTTTTCTTCAATATAAGGAACGCCAAGTCTCAGCCTGTTTTCCATATCCGCTAAAAATGTCTTTTTCCAGGCTGTCATCGTCCATTTTTCCGAGAAGACCGGATATAAAAAAGCATCTCTGATCGCAAGCGCCGGTTCCATCTGCCTGACCATCTCGCCGGTCAGCGGATGAACGGAAGCGTATCCGTTTAAAAGTCCCTCATACAATCGTTTTGGCAAATCCTTTTCCTCCGGACGGAACGATTTCCCCTGCCAGATCGCGTGATAGAAGGTGACGGCGAGATCATACATCTTCCAGTCCATCATCGCATCATCAAAGTCAAAGGCGGTAAAGGAATCTCCATCTACGAACAGGTTTCCCTGGTGAAAATCATGATGAATGAATCCGTGTGTTTCCTTTGAAGTCGGGGTCTGTGTGAACTGCTTCAGGTTTTCTGATGGCCATGCCCGAAATTCCTCCGGCAGTTTTGACAGGATGTTTTCAGGGTCCGGGTTTTCGACTGTTCTTTTTCTCCGTTGAAACCCTTTGGTGTTCAACTGATCAGATACAAGATGCATGCTTCCGATATATGTCCCCCACTTTTTGAAAAAGTCATCGTTCCAGCTTTTATCAAGAACTCTCATCAAGGTCCCGGCTGCCCGTTCAAACAGAACCGCGTGATAGAGGCGATCACCTATCTGAAGCTCGTGAATGTTCTGTCCCTTCCATTTCACAGGGGCAGCAGCATGAACCCTATGCTCATTTAATAATCGAATGAATGAAAGCTCTTCTTCGATTTCTGTTTTCGATCTTTCATTCTGATGTCTCAGCCTGATGATCCGCTGCTCTTGTTCATGCTCAACCTTATAGACATCATTCTGATAACCGCCTATCGTCGGCTTGATCTGATTTTCATGAATGCCCAGCCACCGTGCGACAACTTCCTTCATTTCCACACCCCATTTAGAAAAAGGCTGGAACTTACGCTGATAAAAGCGCTTTGTTCCAGCCTGATTTTTTATCCGAGCAATTTTTTTATAGTATCAAGACTTGTTTTGTACGGAGGGAATGCGAGCTTAATATCAACCTTCGTACTCTTTTTCATCATGCTCTTGCGATGTGTAAATGTATCAAAGCTGTGCTTGCCGTGATAAGCGTTCACACCTGAATGCCCCACCCCGCCAAACGGTAGATATTCATTAGATACATGACTGAGCGTATCATTGACACATCCGCCGCCAAATGAAATGCGTGACAGCACTTCATTTTCAGTCTGGCTGTTTTCTGTAAATACGTACAATGCGAGCGGTTTTGGATGCTTGTTGATCATTTCTATTGTTGCGTTCAGATCGGTATAAGTCAAAACGGGCAGAATCGGACCGAAAATCTCATCCTGCATCGCAGCAAATGACCAGTCCGCCTGATCAAGAATCGTCGGCTCAATAAATTTATCCGAACGGTCATGCTGGCCGCCGTAAACGATTGCGCCACGGTCTTTTTCAAGTATGTCTGTAAGCCGGTCGAAGTGTTTCTCATTCACGATGCGCCCGTACTCCGGATTCTGCTGAATCTGTTCACCGTAAAATTCCTGTACAGTCTGCTTCATCTTCTCCACAAGTTCAGCCTTCACGCTCTCATGGACGACCAGATAATCCGGAGCAATACACGTTTGTCCTGCATTAATCAGTTTGCCCCACATAATGCGACGTGCCGCTTTCTCAAGATCAGCCGTCTCATCAATAATGACAGGACTTTTGCCGCCGAGCTCCAGCGTATGGGGTACAAGGTTTTTAGAAGCAGCCTCCATCACGATCTTCCCAACCGGCACACTGCCCGTGAAAAACAGGTAATCAAACGGTGCATTGATCAGAAGCGACGTCTCTTCCTTTTCCCCTTCAATCACTGAAATGTAAGCAGGATCAAAATGTTCTTTAATCATATCTCTGACAACCGCTGAAGTTTCAGGCGTACTTTCAGAGGGCTTCAATACCGTACAATTCCCTGCAGCCATCGCGCCGATCAGCGGTTCGATCAACAGCTGAAACGGATAGTTAAACGGACCGATAATAAGCACACTGCCGTAAGGTTCCTTTACAATAAAGCTTTTTGATGGCATCTGAAATACCGGCGTTTTCACCTTTTCTGTCTTCGACCATGTCTTCACATTTTTAATCATGGATTTAATACTTTTTAACGTGAACCCGATTTCGGTCACATAAGCTTCAAATTCATTTTTACCGAGATCCTTTTTCAGTGCATCCAGGATCTTTTGTTCATTTTCCCTGATCGCATCCTGCAGTCTTTTCAGCTGGTTAATGCGAAAAGATACATCTCTCGTTACCCCGCTGTGGAAAAACGTTTTCTGTTTTTGAATCAAATCAAGAACGTCCTGTTCGGTCTTTATACTCAATGCGATTCCTCCTCTTCCAGCAGGTATCAGTTTCGTTCAGATACGAGTCTGGTTACGTTGTTAGTCTGTCGGTTCATGTTTGTCTTAATCATTTTAACAAATCGCGCGATACAAGTGGATAATGAAGCGTTCCATATCGCTTAAAGATAAAATTCAAATAAAAAAAGAGCCTCTAAATGACAGGCTCTTTTATCATCAATATTTGTTTTTATCCGATTTCAGGACAGTTCAAACAAAATCGCACTCCAATCACTTCCTGCCGCCTCTGCTTTTCACATCCTTTTGAATGTCCTCAAAGTTCGATGCTTCAACCTTTCCAGCTTTGCGAAAGGAGGTAACCGTCTGGTCCATGACCTTAAAATTCAGCTCCGTCCCCGCGCTGTCAGCGAGATAATCAACTGCCCGCTCCGGCGCGATACCGTAACGGCCCGCTGTTTGAACAGCATCAATATTGGCACCAAGAAAAATAAATTCCCAACCTTCTTTCTCCTTATGCCATTCAATTTGCGCCTTCACCTTTGCAGAAGAATATTCCCGGCTGCTGTTTTCCTCGCCATCTGTGATGATGACAAACAAGACGTTTTCAGCACGCTCATGATCAGCCGCATATTTTTGTGTAACACTAATCGTGTCAATCGTCCGGCCAATGGCATCCAACAATGCTGTTGACCCGCCTACCCTGTATTCCTTTTCCGTTATTTCATGTGCCTGTCTGATATCCTTCCGATCATGAAGCTGCTCATAACCGTCATTAAACAGCACAGTCGTTAGACGGCACTCCCCCTCTACCTTCCGCTGCTTATGAAGCATCGCATTGTAGCCGCCGATCGTGTCCTTTTCAAGTCCGCTCATTGACCCGCTTTTATCCATGATAAAGACTAATTCAGTTAATCCCTTTTTCATTGCAGTGTCCTCCTTAAGCTTTGTGATGACTTAAGGATACCGGGTTTTCAAAAACGAGCGGTCGCTTTAAAAGCGACATTGGTAAGTGAGATGTTCAGCTGCCTAAAAGTGCCTGGTCGTATTTAAACAGTACCTCATTAATCTCAAAAATATCGTACTTGCCACTAGTGATAAAGTATTCAATAATAACGTCAAATTTGTGGCTATGAGACAATGCAAAACCAGCCTTTTTCAAAAGATCATTCGTTTCATCCAGGGAAAGTTCAAGCGCTACCGCGAGTGCGATCACCGTTTTTTTACTCGGCACATATCCTTTACCGGTTCTGATCTTCGAAAACAGCTTCCGGTCAATGTTCGCCCGCTTATAAACCTCTACATCTGTTTTCTTCTTTTCATCAATTTTTTTCAACAGCGCAACCGAAAATGGCTCTTCCAGATTCTCAACCCATTCATCAAGCGGCATCGCGCTGTTAAACTGAATTTCCTTGTCTTCCAGCCTATCCTCCATTTCATAAATAGACTGCTGTTCCAGCTTGAGCAGCCTGCGTTTTGAAACGGTGTATTCTTCAACATAATGCTCATCAATATAGCTGTCGACCTCACCCATCAACTCACTGCTGATTGTAAAAGCTGACTTATCAAACACAGCGAGCGTGACATCCAGTTCATGATCCACAAGAAAATCATGAATCGAAGTCGTTGCCACCTTTAGCGCCTCTTCCTTCGGATAACCATAAATTCCGCTTGATATAAGCGGAAACGCAATGCTCTCACAACCATTTTGGACAGCAAGCTCCAGTGAATTAACGTAAGCACGACGCAGGTGCTGTTCACTCCGCTCTTTTTCAGATTCTTTAAATACAGGACCTGCCGCATGAATAATAAACCTTGCTGGCAGATCAAAACCCGGCGTGATCACAGCCTCACCCGTTTTGATTGGAGCGAGCTGATCACAGGCAGCCTGAAGCGCTGACGACCCAGCCGCTCTAAAAATCGCCCCGCAAACACCGCCACCTATTTGCAGCCCCTTATTGGCAGCATTAACAATCGCATCCACTTTCAATTTTGTAATGTCCTGTCTGAAGATGGTAAAAGGCATTGGTTTCACTCCGTTTCGTTGAAGTTATGTATGTTGTTCAAGTTTTTAAAGTGTGGCTTGTTTTGATTTATGTAAAAATCGTACTTTGATTTAAGTCTGTTATAGCGTCAACTAATTTAAGTATGACGAAAACCTTCCAGTTGTGTCCACTTTTTCTCATTAGCTCATTAAGTTAAAGACGAAAAAATCCCCCGAACCATTCTCCGGGGGATTAAAAAAACATTATATTGACGTCTTACTTCAACACAAGCTTCGTCACACTCTCAACCTGACTCGTCTGCGGGAACATGTCAACTGGCTGGATGTATTCCACTTTGTAAGCTTTAGATAAAAGCTTTAAATCCTTTGCGAGTGTTGACGGGTTGCAGGAGGTGTAGACAAAAGTTTTTGGTTTCACTGCAAGGATGGTGCTGATCAGCTTCTCGTCAAGACCCGTTCTCGGTGGATCGACGACGACAACATCCGGCTTAAAGCCGTCTTTTTGCCATTTGAACATCCATTCCTCTGCTGTACCTGTCTGGTAATCGAAGTTTTTCACGCCATGCTGCTCGGCGTTTCTTCTGGCATCAAGAATGGATTCCTTCACGACATCCATGCCGCGGATCTCTGATGCTCCTTTTGATAACCAGAGACCGATTGTGCCTGAGCCGCAGTAGGCGTCAACGAGCTTTTCTTTACCTGTCATGTCCGCTGCTTTTTTCACTTCATCGTACAGCTTGATCGTCTGCGTCGGATTCAGCTGGAAAAACGCACGCGCTGAAAGGTGATACGTAAATTCGTTCATCTTTTCAGCAATCGTTTCTTTCCCTGACAGCAGGATCGTTTTCTTCCCGAAAATGACTGACGTTGAAGTCGGATTAACATTTTGCATAATCGACTTCACTTCAGGCATTTTCGTCTCAAGGTTGCGGATCAGCTTTTCTTTATTAGGCAGGTCGTCTGTTGCTGTCACCAGCACGATTTGCACCTCACCCGTTTCAACGCCAACACGTGTAACAATCGTTCTGACGACACCGTTTTTCGTGCGCTCGTTATAAATCGGAATCTCAAGCTTTTCAAGCTGCTTTCTCACAACCTGCGTTGCTTTATTCGTTTCCTTGCGCTGCACGATACATTCCTTAATATCAACGAGCTGATGGGAATTCATGCTGTAAAGACCAGCCACGACCTTCTTCCCCTTTTTCTCTGTCTGGAACTGACTCTTATTCCGGTAGTGCCACGGATCTTCCATGCCAATCGTGTTTTTCACCGGAACGTCCAACAAGTCCTTTACATGACGCTCAATCGCCTGATGGATGAGGTCTTTTTTAAACGCAAGCTGCTGCTCATACGTGACATGCTGCAGCTGACAGCCTCCACATGCTTCATAAACCGGACATGGGGCTTCCACACGATCCGGTGAAGGTTTTCTGATCGTCTTGATTTTTGCCTGGGCAAAGTTTGGTCTGACATCCGTTACTTCAGCGACAATTTCTTCGCCAGGCAGCGCACCCGGTACGAACACAACCTGCTTTTTAAAATAACCGACACCTTCACCGTTAATACCGAGACGCTTAATCGTCAGCGGAAATTCCTGCTTTACCTGTATATCAATCTGTTTCATTACGTCACTTCCCTGTTTCTATGCTCCGCCACAAATAAAGGGAGGCATAGCTTAAATAAGGAGACCAGTCCTTTTGCCACTCCACCATCTGCTCTATTGCGGGCTTATCCTGTAATTGAAAATGTTTCTTCAACGCGTTCTGGATCCCAATGTCACCCATCGGAAAAATATCCATACGCCCAAAACCAAATAATAGCACACTCTGCGCAGTCCATGGGCCAATTCCTCGAATTGCGGTTAATTCTTTGATGATTTCTTCATCCGACTTTTCTTCAAGATCTTGAAAATCCAGCTCACCGGACGCCACCTTTTGACCAATGCCAATGACGTATTCCGCCTTCCGCTGACTGAACTGCAGCGCTCTCAGCTGTTCCGGTTCGATCGCAGCGACGATTTCCGGCTCCGGATAAAACCAGACACCATTGATCTCTTCACCAAAAGTCGTCACAAACCGCTTCGTCAATGTAGCCGCAAAGCTCATATTCAGCTGCTGATGAATCACACTTTTTAACAGTGCACTGTATGGAGACGGCTCCAGTACAAGCGGTGTTCCTGCATGCGCCTCAAATACGCTGGCAAGATTCGTTTTTTTGAAATGGTCGCTGATTGGATGAAGGCCTTTGTCGATTTGCAGGATATGCTTGGCAAAAGCAACTGCTTGATCGTGATGATCTTTAACTGAAATGCGAAAAGACGGCTTCTCTTTCGTTCCGGTAAACTGTATCATCACAACCTGCTTTTTCTCACCTTTAAACGGTAGAAAAAGTGTTCTTGTATCCTTATTCATTTTTACTAACGGATCCAGACTCATCCGCTCAAGTACGCGGTCGAAGTCGTAAGGTCCTGCTATTTCTACTTCTTCATGCCACATCTGTGATTCATCCTTTTTGAATAAGTATAGCATCTGGACGGAGGGTAATAGGCAAACGATACAATCCTTTTTTGAAACGGTACAATTAGCCACTTTGAACGAGTAAAATCAGGTGGGGAACATGACAAAAAATCTGCTTTTGACGTGTAACGATACAATAAAAATCTGATTCATTACATATAAATTTTGAAACAGAACAATAAATTTTCGAATCGATTGAAAATCAGACCGGAACAGTACAATTCGCACCAACCCCCAAAATTTAAAAGAGCCACCCTCAAAGAGTGGCCCTCAGTCATTTACTCAGCTCTTCTTCCCAGTCAAATGATCCAGTGACTCGAACGTATAACCCTGCTTTTTCATATCCTTAATGACACGCTCAATCGCGTCTGCATTATCCTTTGATACAGTGTGCAACAGGATTACGGCTCCCGGATGCAGCTGCTTCATGATTTCGTTGTAGGCAACGTCCCCGCCACGCGGCTTTTCGTGATACCAGTCCACCCAAGCAAGCGACCAGAACACATGCGTGTAGCCTTCTGCGTTTGCCACTTCAAGGGAACGTTCGTTGAAGACTCCTTCAGGCGGACGCACATAATGCATCTCCTTCTGACCTGTCAGCTCTTCGGTTTTCTTTTTCACCTTCGCCCATTCCTCTTTCATCGCCCCTTCCGAAATGGTCGAGAAGTTCGGATGTCCCCATGAATGATTCCCGATAATATGCCCTTCCTTCACCATTCTTTTCACAAGCGGCTCTGCACTTTCAAGGTAATGACCTGTTAAAAAGAACGTGGCTGGAACCTTTTCTTTTTTCAGCACATCCAGAATTTTTTCTGTATGGCCATTTTCAAAGCCGTTGTCAAACGTAAAATACACAACCTTTTCATCCGGCGACCCTTTATAAAAGGCGTCATGCTTTTTCAGTACCTCATTATACTCAGCACCTGCATCCGGCTGCTCACCATTTACACTGCGTTTAAACCCCCACGAATAAACCTGCTGTGCGGCTGCGGTTAAAGGAATACTCAGACATAACATGACACATACTATTCCCAGTATCGATTTTTTCATGTTCCTCCTCCTTTCATTTACAGGATGTGCGGAACACGCGCTTCGATACATAGTAAAAGCACCCACCTGAAGTGAGTGCTTCATACAAATCATTATTTAAATACCGGCTCTTTAAAGCGTGACAGTTTTTCGAGTGATGACTGGTCAACATCCTTATGCAGACTGTTTCCGTGCGCATCCATGGTGACAACCGCCGTGAAGCCTTTCACTCGCAGGTGCCACATCGCTTCCGGTACGCCAAACTGCATCAGGTCAACGCCTTCTACTCCCTGGATACAATCTGCATAATACTGTGCCGCTCCACCAATTGCATTCAGGTAAACGCCGCCATGCTCTTCAAGCGCTTTTAGCGTCTTAGGACCCATCCCGCCTTTACCAATGACAGCGCGGATGCCAAATTTCTTCATGATGTCACCCTGGTAAGGCTCCTCACGAATCGACGTTGTCGGGCCGGCTGCTTTGACATGCCAGTTGCCTTCTTCGTCTTTCAGCATAACCGGTCCACAGTGGTAAATGACCTGACCGTTCAAATCAACAGGTGAATCATGATCGCTTAAATATTTATGAATCGCATCTCGGCCCGTGTACATCATGCCATCAATCTGAACAACATCTCCAACCTTTAAGCTGCGGATCTGTTCTTCAGAAATCGGTGCAGTCAGCTTCACGACTTCCGGCTGCTCATCAGGTGTTTCAGCCTGCTCTGCATCAAATGAGATTTTATCCCCTTCCTGATACAGCCATTCCTGAATTTCGCCACTGCCAGCATCCACAGTAATCCCTAAGCGGCGGAATGCCCAGCAATTATAAGCAACAGAGACAAAGAAGCTCGCAGGAATTCTGTGCATGACCCCTACTTTACAACCAAGAAGCGTCGTCTCACCGCCAAAACCCATCGTGCCGATGCCAAGCTCGTTGGCATGCTCCATCACATACTCCTCAAGCTTTCTCAAGTCCTCATTCGGGTTCACATCATCAGACGAACGGAATAGCTGTGCTTTTGCCAGATCATAACCGGACGAGCGGTCTCCACCAATCCCGACACCAATAAAGCCGGCACTGCAGCCCTGCCCCTGCGCCTGGTACACAGAATGCATGATACACTTACGAATACCATCCAGGTCACGACCCGCACGGCCTAATCCGTCCAGCTCACAAGGAAGGCTGTACTGAATATTTTTATTTTCACATCCGCCTCCTTTTAAAATCAGACGGATATCAATCGTATCCTTGTCCCACTGCTCATATTTAATCACAGGAAGACCCTCACCAAGATTGTCCCCGCTGTTTTCACCTGTGATCGAATCTACCGAGTTCGGACGCATCTTCCCATCCTTCGTCGCTCTGACCATCGCATTTTTAATCGCCTTTGTGATCTCCAGCTGATTCACTCCGACTGGCGTTTTAATTTTAAATGTCGGTAATCCTGTATCCTGACAGATCGGCGACACTTTCTCATCGGCCATCTGAATATTTTGCGTAATCGTCGCCAGACTCATCGCTGCCCGCGTCCCGGCATTCTCCTGCTCCTTCGCTTTACGGATCGCACGGCGCACATCCTTCGGCAAATTCGTCGATGTTTCCACAATTAAATCATACAAGCTGTTCTCAAGCGTCTGCACATTCATCTATGTAGTCCCCTCCCAATAAAATCAACGATTCCATTATAACCCGGCGCTTTAACGAATAAAAGAGAGATTGTAAACGGTTACTTGATATTGAGGTTTTCTTACGGAGAGCATTTGACCACTCTTTGCGGTTATTTAACCACTTTTTGCGGTTATTTGACCACTCTTAGGGATTATTTAACTACTTTACCCACTTATTTGACCACTCTATAAGAGTCCGGGTCGGGGAACATCCTCCGCTTTCCGTGGCCGGGCGATGAACCCGCCTGCGCTTCGCACAGTCGGGTTCACCTGTCCCTTTCCGCCACAGGAGTCTGCGGATGTTCCCCGACCCTCATGAAAGGTGACCATTGATTTCTTTTTGTAAAAGGAACAGAGTGACGCGAAGAAGGTAATGTTGTTAATTGAGCTTGATCCGCGTCAAACAGAGAGGTTTAAAGCTTTGGATGGTTTGAATATATATTTTTATTTGTGAAGAAAAGATTATATTTCTCAAAGAGGGCAGGTGCCATCCGTAGACTCCTGCGGCAGTGAAGCGACAGGTGAGACAGCGTAATGCGAAGGATGGCACCTGCCCGGTTTTAATATAAAAACCGCACAAATGTCATCCATTCATGCGGTCAGCTTTTACATATCCATAATAAGCAGTTACTCAGATTTCTTGAACTGCTGTACTTTTAATTCCAAATCATCTACCATCTGAATCATACGATCAATATCTTCCAAATCAGTACTTTCAGGGTCCACTGACTCAAGTACTTCTAAAAACATCGATAGACGCTGCTTTAGATAAAGCACCTGTGAGTCATTATCATGAATGGCATTACCCATATTTACCCCTCCTTTCAAATCCTCCATTATCGTAACGGATTCGGATTCGTTGTGCAACTTTTCCATGAATGTTCATTGACATTATAGCGTTTTGTTTTCATACTAACCTTTGTTAAGAAAGGAAGAAAAAGAGATGACAACGTTAAAACAACCGATTACGCCTTCCTATGATCCATGGGAAGCCTATGAAGATATAAAAGATTTCGGAAAGCTGACTTTATCCAATGTGGAGTTTACGACAACGACTCTTTGTAATATGAGATGTGCTCACTGTGCCGTGGGTCATACGCTTTCCCACAAGGATCCGGAAACGCTGGATATGAATCTGATTTTACGCCGTCTGGATGAAATTGAACACCTTCGAACACTCAGCATTACCGGCGGGGAGCCGATGATGTCCAAAAAATCCGTAGAGAACACTGTCGTTCCACTGCTTCGTTACGCACATGAACGAGGCGTTCGAACACAAATTAACTCAAACCTGACGCTTGATCTTCACCGTTACGATCCAATCATTCCTTACCTGGATGTATTACATATCTCTCACAACTGGGGAACGGTTGAAGAATTTGTGCAAACCGGATTTGCCATGATGGAACGTAAGCCAACGGAATCGCAGCGGGAAGCCCTGTTTACAAGAATGATCGAAAACAGCCGTGCCTTGAGCAGAGAAGGGATCATGATATCTGCTGAAACCATGTTGAACAAAAAAACACTTCCACACATTGAAAGAATTCACCGTGAAGTTGTGGATGACATGAAATGTGCACGTCACGAAATTCACCCGATGTACCCGAGCTCGTTCGCAGAATCACTTGAAACACTCTCGCTAAAAGAAACACGCGAAGCGATTGAACACCTGCTTGATATCCGTGATCAAAACACCTGGATGCTGTTTGGGACACTCCCTTTTTATGCGTGCAATACATCCGAAGAAGACCAGGCACTCCTCAGCAGACTTTATAACGAAAAAAATGTCACCGTCCGCAATGACCCGGATGGCCGCTCCCGTCTCAATGTAAATGTCTTTGATGGAGATGTGATCGTAACCGATTTCAACAACACGCCGGCACTCGGCAATATCCAAACAGACAGACTACCTGATATTTTCGAAAAATGGCTTACCACTAAAGATGCAGCCTCCATCAACTGCCACTGCCCTTCCGTCAGCTGTCTCGGTCCAAACCTGCTTGTCAAAGACATGTACTATAAAAACACCGACTTCACAAAACGCACAGCACTACTCTCAAAAAACTGATCAGCACAAGCTGGTCGGTTTTTTGATTTTGTAGGATGTATTTCAAGGAATTTTGTAATTCACGACAATGCTACTTCTATCAACAAATGTTTCTCACTCTAAAAAGCGACCGGCACCAAAAAGTATCCTATCAACAGAAACCTCCACTCGATCGACATTTCTTTTCGTCCAGCAGTCTTATAACCTCATTACCAATCATTCACCTTAGCCTATTTATTTATGAAAATTAACATTAACTTCATTAAGACCGGACTCAATCTGTGAAACGCACACATTTAAACAGATTAAATGACCCTATTCTGCGAAAGATGATCAAGATTCTGTGAACCTCCCCAAAAATCTCACGAACCACACACCAATTCTTTCGAAACTTCATCAAAATCCCGTGAACCTTAAACAAAATCCTTCGAACCTCCAAATTGGCTCACCGTGCAGCTAGACAAAGTAAGCGAAGGATGAGTCCGGTCCGGCTTTCAATGACAAGGACCTTTTCCTCATTTTAAAAAACATTTAATCTGAATATTTACACAATTCAGATTAAGTGCTATACTCGCATTAGAAAATCAAAAGGAGGGTTGCTTCAGATCATTCAAAACAATCCTGCGGGAGGAGAGTGATGAGAAGCGCTAAAATAAAATAGTGCGATTTTATGGAGATACTAATTGAAAGTCGAATACCATAAAAACCCGGTTTATTCTTTATTAAAAGAACAAACCGGGTTTTTGTTATGCCTTGATTTCGAAGCTTTCTGTTACTTCAATGCTGTCCTTTACAGATTGAACCATTGAACAGTTTTTGCGTGTTAATTCCAGCGCTTTTTTCACCTTGTCTTCATTGAGATCTTTTCCTGTCAGTACAAAATGCAGGTGGATCTTTTCCACACGGTTGGCCTCGTTTTCATTCCGCTCAACCTCTGCCTTAACATTTATATCAGAAAAATCCATTCTCATTTTACCAAGCACGCTTCTCAAGACGCCTCCGCTGCAGACTGCGACTGAAGATACGAGCAGCTGATAAGGACGAAATCCATATTCCTCGTTTCCTGATACGTGCAGCTCGCCATACTCAAAATCAGCTGTAAAGCCGCCTTCTTTCATTTTAAATTCCATTTGATCCAACTCCTTCTTAATTGACACTAATTATAGTAAGATTATATCGTTGTGCATTCAGAAACACGATTGATCTGCTTATACAGGTACAATTATGATGTCAGGAGTTTTGGTTATGTATGTTTCACCTGCTATACGATTCTGGATCCTTGTTGGAATCGTTGCGATCTCAGGTTTTTCACAGGGAATGTTATTACCTTTAATCGCTATTATCCTCGAGCAGGACGGCGTTTCTTCCTTTATGAACGGCCTGCATGCAACCGGGATTTATATAGGGATATTAATTGCTTCACCTCTGATGGAGGCTCCTTTAAGAAGGTTTGGCTATAAACCGCTGATCATCATCGGGGGAATGACAGTCGGATTATCTTTACTCGCTTTTCCACTGTGGCAGTCCTTCTGGTTCTGGTTTGTTCTCAGGCTGCTCATTGGTGTCGGTGATCAGATGCTGCATTTGTCCACACAGACATGGATTACTTCTTTTTCGGATGAAAATAGACGCGGAAGGAATATCGCCATTTACGGACTCTTTTTCTCACTCGGATTTGCGATTGGCCCTGCCATGAGTTCATTGATCGATATCAGTCCGTCACTCCCGTTTTTTGTATCGGGCATTCTGACCTTTATCACATGGGGCTTTGTTTTTCTGCTGAGAAATGAATTTCCTGAACAGGGTGATACCGGATCTGCTTCCTTTCTCGGCACGATCAGACGGTTCCGGAACGTTTGGAAATACGCGTGGGTCGCATTTTTGCCCCCGCTAAGCTACGGATTTCTGGAAGCCTCTCTTCACGGGAACTTCCCGATTTATGCAATTCGTAATGGTATTGACTCAAGTGCCATTGCCTATATTCTGCCGGCTTTTTCAATCGGAGCCATCGTATTTCAGCTTCCGTTAGGGATGATCAGCGACAAAATCGGCCGACATAAAACGCTGTTAGCTGCTCTTTTTGTCGGGGCAATCAGTTTTATATTTGCCGGAATGGCTGGAAACTCAACAGTCGGTTTGATCGCAGCATTTTTTATCGCCGGAATGGCAACCGGTTCAACTTTCTCGCTTGGGATCAGCTATATGACAGATCTTCTGCCAAAACAGCTTCTCCCGGCTGGAAACATTATGTGCGGTATTGCCTTCAGTCTTGGCAGCATAGGCGGACCAGTTCTTGGAGGCTTGATCATCGAGTTTTTAACGGATGGCTTTTTCTATTTCATCACCTTCCTGTTACTGACCATCTGTCTCTGCCTCGTTGCCTTTTCTTTTCAGAAAAAGAGAGTGTATCAGGCTTCGAAATAACCCGGAATATTTTCATTAATCGTGCCGGAGCATTCCTTCGCTTTTCTTTGTCCAGCTGCGTCGACTAGCCCCTCGAGGTCATAAGTCAAAGCTGAACGAGGGCGAAGATCAGCCCTCTTTTCATCTTCGCCTTATGCTTGTCGGGGCTGGACGAGTCGCCTACGCTTTTCTTTGTGTCCAGCTCCGGCGACTAGCCCCTCGAGGTCATAAGTCAAAGCTGAACAAGGGCAAAGATCAGCCCTCTTTTCATCTTCGCCTTATGCTTGTCGGGGCTGGACGAGTCGCCTACGCTTTTCTTGATGTCTAGCTCCGGCACTTTTGTATATAATTTTTACCAATAGCTCTTCAGATAAGTGTTAACCCCTCATAAGATCAAACAACTATTTAAAGACCTCCCAAAACTATACAACTGATTTTCTAAAATTTGTTTATTTACATTAGAATAATTTTCAGAAAAGTGTTATAATAATGTAAACAAATACATCCCACGTTTTTCCGCTGCTGTCTGTGACAGCAGCTTTCGCTATTTTTAAGGACAATTGATTTTGATTCTTCTTCTCAATTCAAAAAAGGATGTGGTTTAATGAGAAGCACTGCTCATGTACTTCCAAAGCCAGCTGAGTATTTAAAAGATCAGCCGTCTTTCCTTTTTAAGCATCTCGAACTGATCATGGCACTAGTGAGCGGGATGTTAATTCTTTTGGCATGGCTGGTTATGAGAGAAGATTTGATTTCTTTTGGGGTTGGCCTTTATTTGTCGGCCTACGTAATTGGAGGATATCATAAAGCCATCGAAGGGATTCAGGCAACACTAAAAGATAAAAAGCTGAACGTTGAATTATTGATGATTACCGCTGCAACTGGTGCCGCTATTATCGGCTACTGGACTGAAGGCGCTATTCTTATTTTCATTTTTGCTTTAAGCGGTGCACTTGAAACGTATACGATGAATAAGAGCAGGAATGAGATCTCCTCCCTTATGGATCTGCAGCCGCAGGAAGCCTGGATCGTAGAGAATGGTGTTGAACGGAAGGTTTCGGCAGACTCACTTGAACCGGGAGACCAAATCATTGTCAGACCTGGTGAACGGGTGCCAGCTGATGGAATCATTCTGAGTGGAAGAACAACTATCGACGAAGCCGCTTTTACCGGAGAATCCATTCCGGTTTCAAAAGACAAGGAAATGCAGGTTATGGCGGGTACGGTGAACCTGACCGGACTGATTGAAATAAAGGTCACTAAAAAAAGTGATGAAACCATGTTCCAGAAAATCATTGAACTCGTTCAGTCTGCGCAAAGTGAAAAGCCGCCTTCCCAATTATTTATTGAACGGTTTGAAGGCACTTATGTAAAAGGTGTTCTATTATTTACCGGGATCATGCTTTTTCTTCCCTACCTGGCTTTTGGCTGGAGTTATGAGGAGACTTTTTACAGAGCTATGGTCTTATTAGTGGTGGCATCCCCGTGTGCGTTAGTTGCCTCCATAATGCCTGCGAGTCTCAGCGCCATTTCAAACGGAGCGAAGAAGGGCATTCTTTTTAAAGGTGGGGTCCATCTTGAAAACCTGACCACCATTAAAGCCATCGCCTTTGATAAAACGGGAACATTAACACAGGGGAAACCTGAGGTAACAAACTGGTATATCCGACAGGATCAGGATAAGCAGGAGATCGTTGCAGCTGTAGCAAGTATTGAAAAACAATCTAACCATCCCCTCGCCCAGGCCATTGCTTCCTATGCAGAACGTCAGCACGCTGTCTCATTTAAAAAGCCTGAATCGGTTGAAGATGTAACTGGCTTCGGTCTTAAAGCAACCTTTAACGGGGGGCAATGGAGGATCGGAAAAGCAGACTGGTTTTCACCTGAGCTGAAAAAAACCTTTGACAAGGGCACACCTGAGAAATATTCTCTTGAAGGAAAAACCATTGTCTTTATTGAGAAAAATGGAATAGTGCTCAGTTATATTGCCCTGAAAGATCAGGTCCGCCCACAAACGATTGAAGCCATCAAATATCTCAAATCCTTAGGTATCAGAACCGTTATGCTAACAGGGGACAGCGATTCGACAGCAAGAACCATTATGATGGAAACAGGCGTCGATCAGTATAAAGCGGAGTGTCTTCCTGAGATGAAAGTGGAAGAAATTAAAAAGCTGAAAGCAGAATTTCAGTCGATTGCCATGGTTGGTGACGGAATCAATGATGCACCGGCCCTTGCTACTGCGACTGTCGGGGTTGCGATGGGTGCAGGATCAGATGCCGCACTTGAAACAGCTGATGTCGTTCTCGTTAAAAACGACTTACCTAAGATTGCCGAAGCGATCAAACTGTCCCGTAAAATGCACCGCATTGTAAAGCAGAATATTGTCTTCAGCCTGTCCGTCATCACCATTCTCGTTGTCTCAAACCTGTTTCAGGCAGTCGATCTGCCTCTTGGCGTCATTGGACACGAAGGCAGTACCATTCTGGTGATCTTAAACGGCTTACGACTGTTAAAAAGCTGATATAAAAAAGATGCTGGTATTTGCGCCAGCATCTTTTTCTGTGTCGAACACATTGGACTCTTTTTGATAGAAAAGCGTCACATGAGCCCGCCTGTAGCAAAATGCAGTTGGCTAGTTTCCAGGCTCAGGTTCCTGGATCATGTCAGTTCCTGATTTCGGAATTGGAGATGGAGCACGGGCAGCTTAGGCTCTAAGTCCACGCTCCTCAAGCTAAACTGGGCCAGCGCCAGCACCGATCGACAGAAATGAGCGGGCTTATGACACAAATAGCTTTGCTTGTGACAGAAACGAAGGCTCTATCAATATGATTGTCCTCTTATTCGACAACTCCACACTCTGTAAACAGGATTACGACAAAAACAGCCTCTCCTTCAACAGAAAACCCTGCATTTGAGACAAAACTGGCAGTCCCGAGCCCCGTTCTGCAAATCGAAATAGGGCCTGGGCTCGGTTATGAAAGATACATCTTCTTTATGTTTCTTTATGTTGCTGTACGATGTCTTCTTTTCGCAGCCATTGTGGCATTGATCTGCGCGCCGACCATGATGATGATGCCGGATAAATACAGCCAGATCATCAGGACGATAATCCCCCCTACGCTTCCGTAAGTTGATGAGTAATTACCGAAATTCCCTACATAAAATGCAAACAGGAAGGATGTAATCAGCCAGCCTGCTGTTGCAAAGATTGCACCCGGGAGCACCGAAATAAAACTGATTTTCACGTTAGGTACAAATGCATAAAGCCCTGTAAATGCAACAAGTAACACAAATGGCGTAATGCCGAAGCGGACAAAATTCCAAATCGTCAGGAACTGTTGATCCATCCCAAAGGCAGCAAATATTAACTGACCAAGCTGCTGGCCAAAAATCGGCAGAAGTAAGGCAACTACCACAATGAGAACCATCACGATCGTCCAGACAACGGCCAAGCCTCTTGCGATATAAAAAGGTCTGGTTTCGTGAACTTCATACGCATGATTAAAGGAACGCATTAATGCATTCATTCCGTTCGATGCAGACCACAGTGTTCCTAATAGACCAATTGACAACAATCCTGCGCTCTGACCGGTTGCCACCTCTGAGACTGTAGACTCTATTAAAGCCATTGTCTCGCCAGGCGCAAATTGCGCAAAAATATTCAACATATCCTGCTGTGTAATCGGCAGATAAGGAAGGAGCGCCATGGCAAAGATCAGCAATGGAAATAGGGATAACAGGAAAAAGTAGGCGAGCTGTGCGCCAAGCCCGGTTGTTTCACTTTGTGTGAAACGCTTAAACACTTCCTGAACAAATCCGGATAATGATTGATAATTCCCCTGTCTGCCTGATTTATGTACAGCCTCAGTCATATCTGCAAGATGACCGTTCTGCTCTCCTTCTTTCCATTCTTTTTCTTTTTTTTCATCACTTTTTATGGTTTCAGACATTGCGCCCCTCCTTATTTCAGACTTTAAACGGTCTTTTTTTCAGGATAGGAATCCCCTTGATCCAGGTGTACCGGGTGAGCATTCGTATTTTCACGAGGCTCACTTTCAGTAAAAGCATCTTTTGTTTCAGTTACCATCTGTTGCAGCTGAGGTACCATGTCTTTTACTTCCTCGTATTTTTCAGATAAATAAGCAATGTCCTGCTGAATTTTTTCTGCTGTCTGTTTCCAGTGATCCGCTTTTTGAGCTGCACGATCCGCCAGCTCCTGTGGATGACGGCTGTAATACGAAATGGATTCCTTTGATTTTATGAGTGCTGAAGAAGTTTTTCTTCTTGTTGCGGGATCGAGCATACTTAACAGTCCCCCTGCAATTGCACCAATGATAATACCTGCCGGCAGTTTGTTATTCGCCATTTAATCGCCTCCATGATCATCTTTAATTTTTTCGATAAGAGCATCGCACCCTCTATTTATTAAATCATAACTTTCCTGAAAATTGTTCGTATAATACGGATCCGGCACATCCAGGGTTCCCGCATCTATGAGTTCAAGCAGCAGGATATACTTAGGATTTTTTTGTGTTGCCCTTGAGAGTTTATTAAGATCCTCAGACACGGAACGATCCAGTGCAACGATGTAATCATAATGTTCCAGGTCATGCCGTGTAAGCTGATTGGATGTGAGGCCTTCATGTGGTATACTGTTCTCTTTCAAAACCCGGATTGTCCCTTCATGCGGTGGATTACCCTGATGCCATCCTGCTGTTCCTGCTGATGCAACTTCGATTTTATCTGCCAGACCATGGTCAGCGACTTTTTGACGCATCACGGCCTCAGCCAAAGGTGACCGGCAAATATTACCGAGGCACACAAATAATACACGTTTCATAAGGTCCCTCCTGAAAAGGTGAATGTTTTCTTTATATTTCCTTAAGACGTTCTTTTAAAACATGAAATAGCCTGACCTTTCAGAAAAAAACCTTGACAATAGGGGGCTCATTTCAGGAATATTTAATGTAAGGCGTACATATTTTGTTCATATTTATAGCCTGTAAAAGAAAAAGGGGGAGTTAGATGCAAGGCTTAACAGATTTTCTTAATGAAATCAGCGGGCTAGTCTGGGGGCCGCCGCTGCTGATTCTGCTGGTGGGAACAGGGATTTACCTGACGTTCCGCCTCGGACTCGTGCAATTTGGGCTGACCGGGTATTCACTCAAACTTGCTTTTTCACGAAATCAGGACACAAAATCCAAAGGTGACATCTCACACTTCCAGTCACTGATGACAGCAATGGCTGCCACAGTTGGAACGGGAAACATTGTAGGTGTTGCTACTGCCGTTGCGCTGGGTGGTCCAGGAGCTATATTCTGGATGTGGCTGTCAGCGATCTTTGGAATGGCAACAAAATATGCAGAAGCCGTTCTGGCGGTAAAATACCGTGTACAGGATGAAGATGGTGAAATGTCTGGCGGTCCGATGTATTATCTCGAACGTGGACTGAAACAAAAATGGCTCGGTGTTCTTTTCGCTTTATTTGGTGCCATTGCTGCCTTCGGAATCGGAAACATGGTTCAGTCGAACTCCGTTTCTGATGTTGTACAGGACACATTCAGCATCCCGACATGGGTAACCGGCATTGTTCTTACTGTTTTTACTGCCCTTGTTATTCTTGGTGGTATTAAGAGTATTGGTAAAGTAACCTCTATTTTCGTGCCATTTATGGCCGCTTTTTATTTATTGGCGGGACTTATTGTGATGGTTCTTAACTTTGAACTTGTTCCAGGTGCTTTCGCAACCATCTTCCAGCTTGCTTTTGGAAATGAAGCGATTGCAGGTGGTGTCATCGGGGCGATTATCCGATACGGCGTTGCGCGTGGTGTATTTTCGAATGAAGCAGGACTTGGATCAGCTCCAATCGCTGCTGCTGCCGCAAAAACAGATATGCCCGGACGTCAGGGTCTTGTATCCATGACACAGGTTTTAATCGACACGTTGATTATTTGTTCCATTACCGGGATTACAATTGTCATGGCCGGACTTTATGAAGGTGGAGACCTGCAGGGTGGGGCACTAACATCCGCTTCATTTGAATATTTCCTTGGTGATATCGGACCAATTCTTGTTACGATCGGTTTGATTTTCTTTGCTTCCTCAACCATTATCGGCTGGTCTTATTACGGTGAGAAATGCTTCCAGTATCTTGTTGGTACGAAGAAATTTAATATTGTGTACCGTTTACTGTTTGTAGTAGCTGTTATGCTGGGTGCAGTAGCTACACTGGATGTCGTATGGGCATTCTCTGATGTGATGAATGGATTAATGGCGTTCCCGAACCTGATTGGACTTCTCGGACTGTCAGGCGTCGTAGCTTATGAAACAAAACGGATCCGTCAAAAGATCAAAGAAGAAAAAGCAGAAGCAAAAAATGCAGCATAAAGCGTGTGTTGACAGATCCTGAAAAGCATGGAAAGATGGATGGTAACTGCTGAAAGGACTGATCAAGATGAATCTGGATTCCAAATCCGTTGAAAATGCTGAATTTATGATTAATGAAATAAAAGAACGTCTTCGCATCGTTAACGCTGGTGCGATTAAGGTCTCCCATTTCGATGAGGAGATGTATGAAGAGCTTCGCGATCTTCATACCATGGTGATGAAACGTGAAACATTCAGCCCGAGTGAAATGCAGGCCATTGCTGAAGAGCTTAGCAATCTGAGAAAAGTGTAACAAATGTAAAAAGCGTAACGGATCAATTGACCCGTTACGCTTTTTTTGTGCAACCCCTTTTTATGACACTTTATCCTCTGGAATCTCATTAGAATCGTCAATTTCTGTTTGCTCGTCTGCTTGTTCTTTTGAAACATCAAGCTGATGATCAGTCTTTTCGAGCTTGAAATGCCCGAGTGTATTCTGGAGATCCTGCGCTTCACTGATCAGCTCAACCGATGCGTGGTAGACGTTATTCATCGTTGCGCTTGACTGCTCGGCGTTCGCAGTCGTTTCTTCAATTCCTGCAGCTGCTTCCTCAGATATTGCAGCGATCTGTTCAATATCATGATTAATTTCTTCTGTACCATTCACAATTTCATACAATGAAGAGGCAATTTCCTTCATTCTACCTGATACATCATTTACTTTTTGTTCAATCAATCCGAAAGATTCGGCCGTTTCTTCCATTTGGGCGGTTCCGCTGCTGACAAGCTCATAACCATTTCCAAGTACTTCAACGGTTTCCTTGGATTCCTTCTGGATGGTTGTAATGATCGATGTGATATCCGTAATTGAAGCTGATACCTGAACAGCGAGCTTTCTTACCTCATCAGCCACTACAGCAAATCCTCTGCCGTGTTCACCTGCCCTTGCCGATTCGATGGCAGCATTCAACGCCAGCAGGTTGGTCTGATCAGCAATTTCCTGAATCACCTGAACGAGCTTTGAAATGTTTTTTGTCTGGTCGTCTAGTCCGTTAACACGTTCCATTGCATTTTTAAAGCTGTCGTTAATCTGGTTCACTTTATGAATAGACTCAGCCATTTTCTTTCCGCCTGATGATGTGTATGAATACATCTCTTCGGCTCGTTCCTGTGCTTCATTCCCTTTTTCAGCTGAAGAACGTATGCGCTCTGTAAACGCAATCATTTTTGCGCTTAATGATGAAGATGCCTCTGCCTGAACACCTGCACCAACCGCCAGTTCATTCATGGTCACAGCAATTTGGCTGCTTCCCTCTCTGACTTCCTGTGCGCTTTCTGATAAATGACTGCCCTTTGTTAAAACTGAACCGGATACAAGCGTTATATCAGATACTAGATTTCGCAGCTGACTATTCATTTCATTGACAGTATGAACCAGCTGTCCAACCTCGTCCTTACTTTTTGTCTGTAAGGATTCCGCAGGTAATTCACCAGCCGCAATCGCTTTCATTCTATTTGTTACAGAAATAATCGGTTTCGTAATTTTGGAAGCTGAAACCAGACTTAGTACGATTGCCGTTGCAATCACAATACCGCTAATAATCATTGTTAATAATATGGTTTGATTCCCGGTTTCGATGATTTGATCTGCAGAAGTATTCATGATTCCACTCCGCTCAGTAGACACTTTTTCCAGACTGTCCATGATCCCTCTTGCAGTCGGTTCAAAATTCGCCCGGAATAGAACTCTCGCGTCCTCTTCCCTGCCGTTATCGTACATACTGAATACACGATCCCGAATGCCGTCTTCCCATACACGGGTAATCGTGAGGACGGACTTGACATCATTACTGACATTATGAGATTGAAGAATTTCAGCAAACTCTGCATTTTTTTGTGCAAGCTCTTCAAAACGGTTTTTGTAATCGGCTTCCCCGTAAAGCACATACCCTCTCGTTAAAGCGATTTGCTGGGAAACATTAAATCTCATTTCCTGATCAATTTCCAGTAGCGTAAGATCTTCACTTAATACTTTCTCTGTCTGCTGGTTAATTGATGAGATTGAGTAAATATTAAACGCTGCTAATCCCCCGATTAAAACAATTAAGACTAAAAATAATGATAGCAATTTCCATTTGAGTTTCTTCAATCTGATCCCCCATCTCTAATCTCAAAGAACTACCCCTATTATATATGTATATCGGACTAATTTACGAGTGTTTTAGCAAATTTCAAGTTTTCACACGATAATAGTTTATCTTTTTGAACGTAAAAGTCGGGACCCTTCAAAGAAGGGTCCCGACTTCATCGCCTTTATTTTAACAGATTAAGTGATTCTTTAATAAATGCCGGTATGTCATCCGGCTGCCGGCTCGTTACAAGCTGATTTCCGCAGACGACTACTTCCTCATCCTTGTAGTTCACTCCGGCATATTCCATATCAACTTTAATTGATTTGTATCCCGTCGCTGTTCTGCCTTCAAGTGACTTCGCTGTGATCAGCAGCTGTGGTCCATGACAGATTGTAAAGACAGGTTTTTTATCATCCATAAAGGATTTGGCAAATGAGACAAAGCGCTGGTCTTCTCTTAGTAAATCCGGAGAGAAACCACCTGGAATAAACAGCGCGTCAAAATCTGAAGGTGATACATGATCAATTGACTGATCAATCGTTACGGTCGCATCTCCCTGTTTTCCTGTGACTGATTTACCTGCTTCTTTTTCGATGGTTACGACCTCATGGCCTTCCTTCTCAAAAGCTTCTGCAGGTTTTGTAAATTCCACATCTTCAAACTGATTCGTCATTAACGTTGCAATTTTAGCCAAAGAAAACATCTCCCTTTTTCTGAAATCTGTTCACAAATGTACTATTCCACATTTTGTATGGACTAAACCTTCGGATTTCGAATCAATCTAGGTCGATGAAACCTTTTGCCACTTTGTAATAAACCAGCCGCCTTCTCTGATAATCGGGACGGGTTTTTCTGAGCGAAAACCTGTATTCTCTGCAATAAGATTAAGCTCTTCTTCAGAAGGAATCGGATATAAGTTGTCAAATGTCATAAAGAAGCTGTTAAATGCACTTGAGAATTGCTGTCCATGTCTTGCTTTCTGAAGTGGGGAAATAATGGTAATGATACCCTGATCTTCTGTAAGCTCGTTAAGTCGTTTGAAAAAGTGCTCTCTTTTTTCAGGATTAATGTAATGAAGAAGATTATTCACCATCACATATGAATAGTTTTGATCCGGTGTGTACTGATGAATGTCTTCATGAACAATCTGTATATTATCGTAGGAACGCGTTGCTTTTTCTGCAGATTCAGCCACTTCCTGATTAATTTCAATACCGGTCAGCTTCACATCCGGATGCTTTTTAGACAGTTTTATTAAATACCCTGCTTCACCACACCCGATATCAAGTATGGATGAAACATTATGTTTTTTCACGTTTCTATTGATAAGATGAAAGGCAAGAAGTTCAAGTAATGTGGAGGTTTTCGCCACCGTGGAGCCATGCTTTTCAGAATCGAAGTGATGGCGTTTTTTTTCTGTCATCAGCTCAGGATATGAGAGAAGTGAAGGAATATGAAGTTCCATCATTTCTTTCAGCAGATCACCTGAGGATGGGCTGTCTTTCTTTGATCCCGGAAGCTTCCAGGCTCGGGCAATTTGAACCCTTCCTTTCGTATCACGCTTTAGATGCTTTAATGAGAGGCCTACTTCCACCCACTGTGCCAGTAAATCAGTTTCAAGCTGATAGGCATCTGCAACATCCTCAACTCTCACAGGACGTTTAAAAGCATCGAATAAGCCCAGCTCGAATCCAACATAGGCATGCCAGCTGTATAAAAACGGGACATTGGTTTTCATCCAGGTTCTTGCTTTCCACATATTGTTCAGCTCTTTGATCATCTAAGCCCCTCCTCATTACATCAATCTTCCTGTATTGCCCTTCACTTTAAATTTATTTCGCTCTTCTATACTGTGTATCCTTAACTCATCCGTTAGAAACACTTGTTTTCATATTTTAGAAAAAAAAACATACTCAGTGCGAATCTGAGTATGCTAAACATCATGATCAACGCTTTGCGTGATCAGATCACATGACTATTTTTTGTTTTTCCCCACATCCTTGAGATAATACTGCTCTGACGTAAAAAATTCGTTTTTCAGTTCCTTAACTTTATTACTCAGAAGCAGGATCGCCAGAATATTAGGTAGCAGAATGGCGGCCAGCATAATGTCGAGGAAGTTCCAGATCACTTCGGCAGCGCCTACCGCTCCGAATACTATGGCAATCAGGTAGACAACCTGAATGGCATACGATGCTTTCAGGCCAAATAAAAACTCTGCCTGCTTCGCCCCATAGAAAATGACTACCAGAATAGTGGAAATAACAAAGAAGGCAAGCGAAATCGTGACGAGTATACTGCCAAAATCGCCAAAATAGCTGGCAAATGCAATCGTGGTTAAGGCACTGCTGTTCTCCATTGCAGTTTCCCCTGTCCAGACACCTGAGGATAGCACAACAAAGGCTGTAGCCGTACAAATAATTAATGTATCTACCACGATCCCTGATACCGCCCAGAACGCCTGACGCACAGGGTGATCTGTCGTAGCAGCCGCGTGAGCCATCGGTGCTGTCCCAAGGCCTGCTTCATTCGAGTACAATCCTCTCGCAAACCCCCATCTGATGACATCGACAAGTGCAGCTCCCGCAAATCCTCCAATAACAGGTGCAGGTGAAAAAGCATTGGAAAAAATGAGCGTGAAAAATTCCGGTAGCGCATCGAGATTCATAAAGAGAATCACAAGTGCTCCCCCTACATAAATAAGCGCCATAAACGGAACGACCACCTGCGTGACCTGTCCAATCCGTTTAATACCACCAAAGACAATGACTCCGATCAATACAGCAATCCCGATTCCTGTCCATAACACCGGAATACCAAAAGACTCCTGGACTGTATTTGCAACCGAGTTCCCCTGCACCATGACACTTGGAATCAGTTCAAGCATCAGGGCGAATGAAAACCAGATTCCAAGCCATTTCATTCCGAGCCCCTTTGTCATGTAATACATCGGGCCTCCAACGTATTCACCCTTCTCGTTTTTTTCACGGTAATGAACGGCAAGTGCACTCTCTGAAAATTTCAGTGACATGCCGATTAAAGCGATGACCCACATCCAGAAAACCGCACCCGGACCTCCAAACATAATCGCTGCCGGTACACCGACAATGTTTGCAGCCCCGATTGTGGAAGATAATGCAGAGGTTAAAGCCTGAAAAGGAGTGACCGTACCTTCACCCTTAGGCTTTTTCGTAACACTTCCAAAGGTTTGTTTCATTATGTAGATCGGGTGTCTGAATTGAAAAAAACCGAGCTTGAATGTCATATACAGGCCCGATATCAGCAGGATAGAGATAAGTGGAATCCCCCATAACCACCCTGAGAATTCAACGACTCCATCAACAAAAGCATCCAAAAAAATCTCTCCCTTCCAAATGACAGTTGTGTTTCTTTTCCCTAGAAAAAAAGGGAGTAAACAGATTTTTTGTATGTTTACTGGAATATCGACCGTTTCATTTTGAATAAAGGAGATCAATCAGGTGATACAAATCAAAGATATTTTTTAAATCAAGATGCCAAAAAACCGCTGAATCATCAGCGGTTTAAGGTGTTGAACTTACAGTATTCATTTCTCCGTTACTGGTCACACGCGGCAGGACAAGCACTTCCACCCGTCTGTTTTGCGCGCGCCCTTCTTCAGTATCATTGGAGGCAATCGGCTGGAATTCACCAAACCCTTTTGCGCTGAACCAGCGCGGATCCAGATTCGGATTTTCAATGACCAGCTTCATAAAGTTTACGGCACGCATTACACTCAATTCCCAGTTTGAACTGAATGCTGCCGTACTGATCGGAACATTATCCGTATGTCCGGAAATAATGACATTACGTGGAGGATCAAATTCCAGGAGTGAAGCTACCTCCCGTGCGACATCTCTGTATTCTTCTCTCACATCAGCTGACCCGGAAGTAAACAGGACATTATCACGAATCGTTAACAGCAATCCTTCATCTGTCAGTTCAGTCGCAAACTGATCATCCAGACCGTTACCGGCAATATAGGAATCAATCTGCTGCTGTATTTCCTGCAGTTCTTCCATATCAGCGGCGGCTGCATTTTCCCTCTCCGTCTGTTCACTCAAAAATTCCTGAATCATCATCTCTTCTTCCGTCATGCCTTCTGTCGGCTCCGTTTCCGTTGTCTGTTCAGGATTATCGGCTGTTGCTGAGCTTTCTGAAAGACTTGAATAATCAAGCACATTTTCACCGCCTGAGAAGATTTCCCT
Source organism: Jeotgalibacillus aurantiacus (assembly GCF_020595125.1). Lineage (NCBI taxonomy): Bacteria > Bacillati > Bacillota > Bacilli > Caryophanales > Caryophanaceae > Jeotgalibacillus > Jeotgalibacillus aurantiacus. Next base: position 134,444 of record NZ_JACNMS010000005.1, on the reverse strand, counting down.
GAATACCTCAGACATTTGGGTGAATTTTTCCTGATCTACGGTACTGCTTGCAAATAATACGATAAACAGTGCCAGAAGGAGTGTCAGGATGTCGGCATACGGTATCAGCCACGATTCATCAATATGTTCTTCGTGTTTCTTTTTTTTACGCTTCGGCATTTTGTCTCACACCGCCTTCAGCCATAAGCTGCTCGCGTTCTTTTGCCGGCAGGTAAGAGGCAAGTTTTTGTTCGATGACGCGCGGTGCCTCTCCTTCAAGGACAGACAAGATCCCTTCGATCATCATATTTTTAACCATAACTTCTTTTGTCGATTTACGCTTTAACTTATTGGCAAATGGGTGCCATAATACATAACCTGTGAAAATCCCTAGGAGTGTAGCAACGAATGCAGCGGCAATCGCATGACCGAGTGCTTCGGTGTCATTCAGGTCACCAAGTGCAGCAATCAGACCAACTACCGCTCCAAGTACACCAAGAGTTGGTGCATATGTCCCTGCCTGAGTGAAAATAGCAGCTCCTGAATGGTGTCTTTCTTCCATCGCATCAATTTCTTCTGTTAATACATCTCTGATATAATCGGCGTTTTGACCGTCGATTGCGAGTCCAAGACCATTCCGCAAAAAAGAATCTTCAATGTCAGCGGTCTTTGATTCAAGCGCCAGCAGTCCTTCTTTTCTCGCCAGTTCAGCCCATTCGCCGAACATTTGAATAACATCCTGTACATCCGTTCCCTTGCTTTCTTTAAATAAAATACCAAACAGCTTTGGCACTCTTTTCAATTCACTCATTGGGAATGCAATCGTTACTGCTGCTACTGTTCCCATAATAATAATCAGGAAAGCCGGTCCATTTAACAGTACTTCTGGTGGCGCACCTTTCAGTATAATTCCGGATCCAATCGCCAGAAAACCTAAAATAACACCAAAAAGAGAGGATTTATCCAAATCAATTCACCCACAATCACAATTTTTCTCTATCTCTATTGCTTATATCGGTCACTTCCTTTTTGTCTTTAGAACTTTATTACACTTACGTTTAAAATGCCTTAACTCATTGGCTGCTTACACGGGTAAAGTATTTTTTGATTTTTTCAAACACACTGATAAAATATGAAGTGTACTAAATACATAATTAAAGGAGATTTCACAATGACAAGTCATTCAGAAATGTTTGAGAAATATGCAGACCTGGCTGTAAAGGTAGGAGTAAACATACAGAAAGATCAGTATTTATATATCGGGGCTTCCATTGACAATGCACCATTTGTCCGCCTTGTAACGAAAAAGGCTTATGAAGCCGGTGCACGTCAGGTATTTGTTGACTGGTCAGATGATGAAGTATCGAAGCTTCGCTATACGCTTGCTCCTGCAGATTCTTTCGGGGAATTTCCGGACTGGAAACGTCAGGAACGCGAACAGCTTGCTGAAAAAGGCGCAGCTTTTATGAATATCGTGTCAGCAAGTCCTGATCTGATGAAAGGCGTTGAGTCTCAGCGCATCTCCGATTTCCAGCGCGCTGCAGGTAAAGCAATGGAAAAGTACCGTCAATATATCCAGTCTGATAAAGTGAGCTGGACCGTTATTGCCGCTCCATCTGTCGGCTGGGCGAAGAAAGTATTTCCGGAGCTGGATGAACAGGAAGCAGTCGATGCACTTTGGACAGCCATTTTCAAAGCAGTCCGTGTGGATCAGGCTGACCCTGTTGCAGCATGGAAGAAACACGATGAAACGCTGCATGAAAAAGCGGATTATCTCAATAATAAGAAATACAGTAAGCTGCATTACACAGCACCTGGAACTGACCTGACAATTGAGCTTCCTAAGGGGCATATCTGGGCTGGTGCCGGCAGTGTGAACGAAAAAGGCAATACGTTTATGGCCAACATGCCAACGGAAGAAGTATTCACGGTACCTCACAAGGATGGCGTATCAGGTCATGTTACGAACACAAAACCACTCAGCTATGGCGGTAATATTATTGACGGCTTTACCCTTACTTTTGAAAACGGCCGTATCACCGATGTGAAGGCAGATGAAGGAGAAGAAATCCTGAAAAATCTGATCAGCACCGATGAAGGTTCGCATCGTCTTGGAGAAGTGGCGCTTGTACCACATCAGTCCCCTATTTCGCAGTCTAACGTTCTTTTCTTTAACACGCTGTTCGACGAGAATGCTTCGAATCACCTCGCCATCGGCAGTGCTTACGCATTCTGTGTGGAAGGCGGAAAAACAATGAGTCAGGATGAACTGGCTGAAAAAGGACTGAACTCAAGTATTACACACGTAGATTTCATGATTGGCTCTGATCAGATGAACATCGACGGCATTTTAGAGGATGGTACGGTTGAACCTGTATTCCGCAACGGAGACTGGGCATTTTAAGGAAATCATGTTTCACTGAAAAAGCGTTTCCTATTCACATTCAAATCCTTTATACTTAGAATGAGAATGTACCCTGTACGGTGAAAGGAGGCTGCCGCTTATGTTATATATGACAACGATTCTTCTTGGTTTCTGTGCTTTAATCGGCCTTGTCGGAGGAGCAATTATGTATTTTCTGCGTTTACCTTTAAACACAAAGGATGCTGAAAAAATCGATCCTCTGCCATAATGACCAATTTTTAAACCGGATTCTGTTTTAGTACTGCTTCGTCTGCAGTCTGAGACGGAATCCGGTTTTTCATTTTTATCCTATTGCGAGAGGGGCTGGCTGTAATGACTGAAAAGAAATTCATGAGTGAGACGAGAACCATCCAGACGAGCAATGTCCTCCCTCCTGATACGAATCATCACGGGACACTGTTTGGCGGCAAGCTGATGGCATATATCGACAACGTTGCCTCCATCGCGGCGATTAAGCTTGCGCGGAAGCCCGTAGTGACGGCATCAACTGACTCAGTAGACTTCCTGAAGCCGATCCGTGTCGGGGATGCTGTGACACTAGAAGCATTTGTGTCTTATACCGGAACGAGTTCCATGGAGGTGTTTGTCCGGGTGACAAGAGAAAAACTGTTGACGGGCGAACAGGCGGTTGCAGCCATCTCATTTCTCACCTTCGTTGCGCTTGGCGAGGACGGCAAACCGGCAAAAGTTCCACAAATCGTCCCTGAAACCGAAGAGGAAATCTGGTTAAATGAAACAGCTGAAAACCGTGCGGCTCACCGGAAAGCAAGGAAAATGCACAGTCAGGAGCTCGCTTCCTTCTTCTCTCCTGATGCACTGAAGAAAAAGAATAACGCGTAAATTTTTCGTAAAACCTCTGCAAAGTGTAAATGGCAGAGGTTTTTTGCCGATATTAAACAGGTACTAAAGATTCAATTCATCTTACTAGTTCTTTTCGCATGATTAAGTTTATTTACAGGAGGTTCAGTCACAAATGAAAAAATGGAAGATTCCACTGATGTTTATCGCATTGATTCTCAGCGGATGTGTGTCTCAGGCTGCTGATACACGTACACTCTTTGACGCAAAAGTTGGCATTTTATTATCAGATACCGGTCTTGGCGACGGTTCCTTTAATGATGCAGCGTTCAGCGGCCTTGAGCGCGCGCGGAACGAGCTGAATATTTTATTTGATTACCGGGAAGCCCCGGAAGGCAATTATGAGGAAAAACTTCTGGAGCTTGTTGAAGGAGATTACGACCTGATTGTCGGTTTGGGCTTTTCTGTGCAGGAAGCACTGGAGAAAACAGCAGAGGCTTATCCGGATCAGCAATTCTTACTGATAGATGGAACTTCTGAAATCGATAACGTCATTTCAATGACCTTTAAAGACCACGAAGGCAGCTTTCTTGTTGGAGTGGTTGCTGCGATGGCAACGAAGACCAACACCCTTGGATTTATAGGAGGGGTTGATGCACCGGTTATTCACCGGTTTGAAGCAGGTTTCACAGCCGGAGCCAAATATGTAAACCCTGACATTAAGATCATTACTGAGTACGCAGGTGATTTCGGTGATGCAGACCTCGGCCGTTCCATAGCGGCAAAGCAGATCGAAGCTGGTGCAGACTTTATTTATCCGGCTGCCGGTTATACCGGAACCGGTGCGATTCTTGAAGCACAGGATCGCGGCATTTTCTCGGCAGGTGTTGATACTGATCAGTTCTATACCGCTGAAAAATCTGTGGTGACATCCATGATGAAAAATGTGGATATCGCTGTTTACGAGCTTGTTAATGATCTGATTTCAGGCGAACTGCCGGAAGAAAGCTATGAACTCGGGTTAAAAGAAGATGGCGTCGGATTGGCTGAGATCCGATTGTTTGAAGCAGATATGAACGGGAAAGCCATGCTCATTGACGTCCGTCAAAAAATCATTTCCGGCGATATCGACGTTCCTGAAACTGTGAAGTAAAGGAGTAAACCATGACATTAAAAAAACGATTATTTTTACTGGCCCTCATCCCACTCATTCTCTCAACCGCGATTATTTTATTCATTGTCTGGCAAATGGTCAGCATGAGCTCTGCGGGTGAAAATGACGTTGATATTTTAACGGATATAGAAGCTTTAAACAGCGATATGCTGATTATTCAACAGTCACTGGCCAATTTCAGCTTAAGTCCGACAGAGAACAATCGGCTGAACACGCAAAATCAGCTGATGGAAACAGAAAGCTTTATCGAAGACCTGCTGTCACGTTTGCCAGATGGCGTACAGTCAGAGCAATTAGGTATCATTCAATCAAAGTTCAATGATTTGACTTTAGCTGCTGGAGAAGCGCTTGATCAGGGTAATGTCAGTGAAACAAACCGTCAGTCAGCAAGAGTCGGTGGCATCTTGAATGATCTCTACCTGCTGACCGTCCTTGCTGATGACTGGTACGCCGCTTCCGTTAATGAAACCGCACGTCAAATTTCATTTATTGTGATCTTTTCATTATCAGCGGTTGCTGTTATTGTCATCGTCTCGCTTATCACGTCCATGATCATTTCGAAGCGTATCACGGACCCACTCAACCGTATGTTGAATCAGGCTTCTCGAGTGGCTGAAGGTGATCTGACAGTAGAAATTGAAGAAACAGAAAAAAAATCAAAGTTTGAGATTAACCTATTGAACCAGGCTTTCAGTAATATGATGCTAAACCTGCGTGATACGGTCCTTTCCATTCATGAAGTGAGTGATCAGGTTGCTGATTTCGCAGAAGATGTATCGAAAAAAATTGTTCATTTAGAGGAAAGCGGCAGTCAGATTGCTTCTTCCACGGAAGAACTGGCAAAAGGAAGTCAATCAATCTCTGAAGATATCCAGGATACATCTGAACGGATGACCGTGCTGCAGTCGACTTTCCAGCAAAGTGAAGAGCTTACCTCCCGCTCTGCTGTCAAAGGGAACGAAGCACTGAAAGCTGTGCAAGACGGACAGGAATCACTGGAGCAGCAAAAGCATTTTACAAAGGAAGCGGCAACTGCCTCCTCTTCGATTAAAAAAGAACTTGAAACATTCTCAGCCTTTACGAGTGAAATTCAGGAAGCAGCTGAATTCGTGAGAGAGATTGCAGATCAGACGAACCTGCTTGCTCTTAACGCCGCCATTGAAGCAGCACGTGCCGGCGAACAGGGGAAAGGTTTTGCAGTTGTGGCAAATGAAGTGAAAAAGTTAGCTAATCATTCATCAGATGCGACGGACAAAATCACTTCAATGGTCATGAATATTCAAAATGGCATGAATGGAATTCTTGAAGCTGCTGTTCAGGGAGAAAAGCTTTCTTCACATCAGCTCTCTTCCATGAATGAAACGGAATCATCGTTCAAACAGATTGCCTCGCGCGTTCAGTCTATTGACAGTGAGCTCAGCACCCTGGATAACAGCATGCAGGAATCCATGACTTACACTGTGGATGTGACAAGTGCAATCGAAAATATCTCGGCTGTAACAGAACAAACCGCCGCAGGTACCGAAGAAATTTCCGCATCAGCTGATGAACAGCAGCTCGCATTCAAAGAAGTCAGTCAGGCCATTCATCAATTGCAGGAAATGAGTCTTAGAATGCAGTCACAGCTGAACCAATTCAAAATACCCAATCGTGGTGAATAAAGACAGATAAAGCATATTGAAACTCTTTCCGTCTATGAGCGGAAAGGGTTTTATTACGTTACAGGATGATTATTCTTTTGTTACAGCCTCCCTTTTCATATAATTGCCCAATCCTTTCAAATCAAGATAATAGTGAACGCTTTACATTGTTACGCTTATCACATTCCTGTAATATTCGCGCCGCTACTACCTTCGTCCCTCCAATCCACCTCTTAAATAGTCTATACTACTCGGAGAACGTTTCTATACATGGACGAATACGTGACATCGGAGGAATAGGACATGTTATCAAATGCAGAAATCGGTATCGATTTAGGTACAGCAAATATACTTGTATACAGTAAGAGTAAAGGAATCATCATGAATGAGCCATCTGTTGTGGCAATTGATGTGAATACAAATAAAGTACTCGCAGTTGGAACAGATGCAAAAAATATGATCGGTAAAACACCAGGTAATATTGTAGCGGTTCGCCCACTAAAAGACGGTGTTATCGCTGACTTTGATGTAACGACTGAAATGCTCAAGCACATCATGTCTTCAATCGGCAAAAAGATGGGCTTTTCACTTCGTAAGCCAAGCGTAGTCGTTTGTACGCCATCCGGAGCAACATCTGTTGAGCGCCGTGCCATCCAGGATGCGGTGAAATTCAGTGGTGCTAAACACGTGCATCTTATTGAAGAGCCTGTTGCAGCTGCGATCGGGGCAGACCTTCCAGTAGGCGAGCCTGTTGCCAACGTGGTTGTTGACATCGGTGGCGGTACAACCGAAGTGGCCATCATTTCATACGGTGGCGTCGTATCATGCAATACAATCCGCGTTGCCGGCGATAAAATGGATGAAGACATCATTCAGCATATCCGCAAATCCTATAACCTGCTAATCGGTGAACGTACAGCTGAGCAGATCAAAATGGAAATCGGACACGCACCAATCGAACATAGCGTAACAGAAATGGAAATCCGTGGACGAGATCTCGTGACAGGACTTCCAAAAACAATCACACTGCAATCCACTGAAATTCAGGCGGCCATTCAGGAATCCCTTATGAGCATTCTTGAATCCATCCGTGCAACACTCGAAAACTGCCCTCCTGAACTGAGTGGAGACATCGTAGACCGCGGCGTCATCCTGACAGGTGGAGGAGCGTTACTAAACGGTGTTCAGCAATGGCTGAGCGAAGAAATCGTCGTTCCCGTCCACATCGCACCAAACCCGCTTGAATCAGTCGCAATCGGAACAGGTAAATCACTATCTGTTATCGATAAACTGCAAAAAGCAGGAAAATAAACTTTTTAGCCGGAACTCTTTTTATGAGAGTTTCGGCTTTTTCTTTTGTGTTAAACGACATGACATTTATGATCCGCTTTATCGCAGCGCCGAGAGCGATGGAACCTGATCCGTTTTTTTTACCTCTTCTTTTTCACGATAATAATTCGTTCGCATCAAAAAGGGCATGGTCCGTCCGTAGACTCCCTCGGCAGAGAAGCGACAGGTGAGACAGCGTAGCGCGAAGCGCTAGCTGGCTCACCGCGCGGCCACGGAAAGCGAAGGGGGAATCTGGCCCGGTTTATCTAACACACACACAATTAACCCACTCCCCTGTTTATTTTTTAACAAAAACGGGTAAAAGTTGACTTTTTTATGATCCAAAATCAATATACAACCGTTAGCCATGTAACGATAAATTGAGTTGGCAGTCCTATTCATATAGAATAGAATCAGAAGTCAATTATCGTGTAAAGGAGTCTGCTATGCCGAACTTAACAGATACAGAACTTTACGTCCGGCTGAGGCAAAATGATAAGGAAGCACTCGCACAGTTATACGACCGCTATGAAAAGCTTGTTTACTCATTTGCTTACAGAATGACAAAAGACCGCACCCTTGCAGAAGAAACGGTTCAGGAAGTGTTTGTAAAGCTATGGCGAACAAACGCTGAATATGATGAATCGAAAGGGAAATTTTCTTCTTGGCTGTTAACCATAACCCGCAACAAAGCCCTCGATTTGATCAGAAAGTCAGCGGCTAAGCCGACAGTGGAATTCGAAGAGCGGGATTCACTGAAGGAAACTGCCGAAACACCTGATGATATTCTGGAAGAAAAGACGAAAAACCAAGCCGTTAGAAAAGCCGTTGCCCGATTAAAAGAAGAGCAGCGCACGATTATTGAACTATTTTATTTCAAGGGGCTCACCCAGGACGCGATCGCTCAACAGACCGGGCTGCCACTTGGAACCGTTAAAGGAAGGATACGCTTGGCACTAAAACATTTACGAAAATACATCGACGAGGAAGGAGGAAAGGCAAATGTCTAATGTTCACTGTGATCATCTGATTGATTATTTTAACGGTCATCTGACCAACGAAGAAAAAGAACAGTTTGAAAAACACCTTTCCTCCTGTGAAGAATGTCAGACAGAACTGGCAGAATGGAATGCGCTGGCTGATGATCTGCCTTACGAATCAGAGGAGATTGAACCACCTGAAGGCATGAGGGAACGGGTATTAACCCATGTATTTGCGGAGGAAAAACCGCTTGAATCCAAGACTATTTCGCATGAGAAACCGGTAGAAAAGAAGCTTGAAAAACCGGTCCCATTTGTTGCGGATAGGAAAAAACGTCCTGCAGGCTCCAAATGGCTGATTCCTGCAGCTGCTGTGTTATTACTGTCATTAGGGGCTAACGCCTACCTGTTCAGTGAACTTCAGACCCAGTCTACTGAACTCGCTGAGACACAGGAATCTATTGATGAACTGCTGCAGTTTGTTCAGCTTACACCGATCGAAGGTGAGAACGGACCGAGTGGAACAGCCTCTATCGTCCGGAATGGATCTGAAATCAATGTCGTCATTAACGCCTCTTCCCTTGGACCGCTTCAGGAAGAAGAAGTGTATCAGGTTTGGCTGATTGATGATGAAGCACCTCAACGTGCAGGTACATTTAAGTCCAATGAATCAGGAACAGGAACCGTTGTTTTTGAAATGGACGTTAATGACTTTGACCTTGAGCAGTGGAACCAGATTGCCATTTCACAGGAACCCGATGCCAATAGCGAAACACCTTTAGGTGACGTTGTCATGGCTTCAGAAATTTAATAAAAAAACGACTGCCTCATGGGCAGTCATTTTTTTATGGATTGGAAAAACGGGCACCCGCTCTTAGCAGCTGTATCCATTACAGATGGCTGGTAAAAGAAGTTTGGGGATTTCCATGTATTATTATATTGTTTATGAAAAATGGGCGTCGATGCCGGAGATACAGGCGGAATGAGCCAGGTCCAGTCTCCCGTCACCTCTCTCCCCTCCTCATTTTCCCTTTCCTCAAATCTTGCAAATTGCTGACTTGCCGTATGATGGTCGACAATGCTGACTCCCGCTTTTTTAAACGAATACATAACAGCTGTACATAGCTCAATAATCGCCCGGTCTTTCCACATCGATGACTGATAGACCGTTGAAAGCCCAAATGCACCTGCTACTTGCGTTAATTGGTTATAACGATCTTCGTCCGCAAAGTTTCTGGCCGCAATTTCCGTTTCCATGTACCAGCCGTTAAAAGGTGCCGTGACATACTCAATCCCGCCGATTTCAAGCTTCATTTCTGAAATAATCGGCACCGCATACCAGCGCAGATCTAACTTATTAAACGCATCAGACTCAGGATGCATGATCGGAACTTCTTTTATCAAATGAGAAGGTACTTCGAAATACACTGGTGACTCCCCATCCAATTGAATAACAATAGGAAGCACATCATATGGAGTGCCTTTTCCCTCCCAACCAAGATTCTTACAGAACTCAGTCAGCTCCACAGAATGAGGATCCCCAATGATCGATCCATCCTCCTGTTTGTATCCTGCATAACGAATCAGCTGATGATTATAAATACGGAGAGGATCAGATCCATCAGCTCTTCTTGGTTTGAACAAAGTCACTGTCGAACGGATCTTTCCGTCATTCGTCGCATAATCAATATGATTAAATAATGCCTGTTTTACATCTTCAACAGATGCGGCTTCTCTCGCATCAAAAACGTTCAGACTGTTCCAGAACAGTCTGCCTATACAGCGGTTGCTGTTTCTCCAGGCGACTTTCGCACCAAACTCGATTTCATCATAGGTTTGTTCGTAAGTACCGGAGGACATAATACTTTCCTTGATTTCATTTAGCCTTTTTTTCCGAGCGGAATCCGGCAGTTTTTTCTCTCTGTAGTACTGCTTGATAAAGGACTCTGCTTTGTTGAATAAGTCGTTCATGTGCAGCCCTTCTTTACTTTTTGTCTATTCGCAATCTTAACATGAATCTGTGACAATCTACACTATTGTGTGGGTAATTGTCGATAGATTGACATTTATAAACATATATAGTTTGTGCATGTTTGTTGGAGGATTTGGATAACGTTTATACATTATAAAACCGGGCCGGACTTATCCTTCGCTTTCTTTGTCTAGCTGCGGCGACTAGCCCCTCGAGGTCATAAGTCAAAGATGAACGAGGGCAAAAATCAGCCCTCTTTTCATCTTCGCATTATGCTTGTCGGGGCTGGGCGAGTCGCCTTCGCTTTTCTAAGGCCGGGCGGTGAACCCGCCTGTGCTGCGCACATTCGGTTTCATCTGACCCTTTCCGTCAGGTGAGTCCAGCCCTCGAGTCTATTTCCACTCGACTGGCTCTTGATTAAGTAATCTTTTTCAAAATTAGAAATTAACAAATGAAAAAACCACAGCTTTTTTTGCTGTGGTTTAGAGTCAGGCGAGACGTTTAAAGTTCTGGCCGAGGATTTCGTTCATGTTGTGGACGGTTATAAAGGCTTTTTCGTCCTGTTTGCCGATATAGTTTTTTAGACGTGACAGATCTTTTCGTCCTAATATGGTAGTGATGACTTCTTTTTGTTCGTAATTGAAGGCACCTTTAGCTGTGTGGATAGTGGCACCACGGCCGAGTTCACCTACGATAAATGCACGGATGAGTGCGCTCTTCTGGCTGATGATGACGACTTCTTTGTTTGCGTTAAATTGCTGAAGTGTATAGTCGATCATTAAGCCATTTAAAATAACGCCGAAAAATGCGTACATACCCGTTTGTGGACCAAACAGCAGAGATGAAGATAGTGCGACGGCAAGGTCTGAAAAGAGCACTGCACGCCCAATTTCAATTTTGATATATTTGTTTAAAATCATTGCGATAATATCTGTACCGCCCGTTGAAGCACGCTGGTGAAACACAATCGCCATTCCTGTTGCGGCAATACACTGACCGATAATGAGCTGAATCAGAATATCATCGCTGAGCGGCGCTGTCATCGGCGCGATCCATTCAAGGAGCCAGACGTAACCTGATAATGCAAAGCTTGTATAAATCGTTTTGGCACCGAATTGAAAGCCAAGAAAAATAACGCCTAAAATAAACAATAGAATATTAACAATAATCATAAACAGTCCGATCGATAATCCCGGAAAAAGAGAATTTAATACGATGGACATTCCGCTGACGCCTCCGGTTGCAAGGCTGTTCGGGGATAAGAAAAAATGAACGTTAACAGCAACAAAAAATGCTCCAAGATTCATCAATAGGAAACTCATTAATTTTTTCATGCGAAATGCCTCCCTCTATGCAATTTTCAATTCACAAAAACGCATTATACGCGCTGTAAATCAGCATGTAAAGAGGTTCGGGCTCAAGGTATTATCAGTCTTTTTTAATGATTCTGCCGGTCGTATGATTATGCAATTGTAAGCGATTTTAACGCTGATATATGCGGGAATCTGTCATTTTTATAAAGACAGCCGGATTTAATTTTTTTCCTGATGATCGTATAAATCAAAGTACATTCTGCCATCACCATTCATCTGGGCAAGAAAAACATCTTTCATCAGCAGCCTTCTTTTGGCAAGCTCCTCTGTCATCCACTCTCTCGTTTTTTCTATCGATTGAAGTGCCTTATCCATAGGCTTTCCATCCATAATCAAAACCACAGGCTCTCCTGACTGGGGTTGCGTGCCGAAAACATCTTTTTTTGTAAGCGGCTTCGCTTCATCCTTCAGGAGAACATTCAGATCTCCTGAAGGTTCAAGGATCGCAAACTCAACATCAGACACCTCAAAAACTTCTTTTTTTCTCAAAAGCTCCAGCAGCTCATCCGATGTATAACGTTCTTTTTTTAGATTTTTTTCAATGATCTCACCACGCTGAATCATTACCGTCCCCTCTCCTTCTATGAGGTCACGCAGTTTCTTGCTTTTCAAAGAACCGAAATCAGCAAGCAGCGGAATCGCAATAAAAGCCAGAATTCCGAGAACCCCATGATAAAAGTTTCGATCCAGACCAGTAATCACCTCCGCACCGATACTGCCAATCGTAATGCCCGTCACATATTCAAAAAAAGATAGCTGGGAAATCTGTTTCTTCCCAAGAAGCTTTGTACAAACAAACAAAACCAACACAATCAAAACCGCTCTTATGATTACGATCAAATATTCGTTCATCGCTTAACCGCCTTTTCTAACAAGCGTTGCCGAAAAAGATATTTATCATTCAGTCAGCTCTTTAATCTATTAGTGAAATAAGTAAAACCCTCATGACTTAATTCTTCTCATCAACTAAAAAACTGCTTTGTTCATAAAAATACGCAGACAAAAAGCCGGATCTCACTGCTAAGTTAGCAAATGGAATCCGGCTCAACAATTTATTCTATTAAAGAAATCGAAAAAACCAAAGGGCCGGGTCACATCCGGAGACTCCCTGCAGCAGAGAAGCGACAGGTGAGACAACGTAGCGCGAAGCGAGAGTTGGCTCACCGCCCGGCCAACGAAAAGCGGAGACGGGCGTTTAGGGACGTACAAACTGGACTGGCCCCGACGGAGATAAAGGAAACACAGCGAACAGAGTGAGCTGATGTTGACTTATCGGACGAGGGGGCGGGAAGTTTGCTAGTCCCTGCCCGACGTAGCTAGACAACTGAAAGCGAAGGGGGGAATACGGCCCGGCTCTCATTAACGATTATCAATCTTCTCCGGATACATATCATGATTCATCAGGCGGTGATACGCCATCTCTTCATACTTCGTACCCGGCTTCCCGTAATTCGTATATGGATCAATCGAAATTCCGCCACGCGGCGTAAACTTACCCCACACCTCAATGTAACGAGGATCCATCAATTCAACCAGATCATTCAAAATGATATTCATGCAGTCCTCGTGGAAATCACCATGATTACGGAAACTGAACAAATATAGCTTCAGTGACTTACTCTCCACCATCTTTTGATCAGGAATATAACTGATATAGATCGTCGCAAAGTCCGGCTGATTTGTTTTAGGGCAAAGTGAAGTAAACTCAGGACAATTGAACTTCACAAAATAATCCCGGTTCACATGCTTATTTTCAAACGCTTCAAGCACATCCGGTGAATAATTAAATGAATACTCCACTCCCTGATTTCCAAGAAGATTAACACCTTCCAATTCTTTCTCATTACGGCCTGACATGGCTGTACCTCCTGTTTTATAATATTGCAGCGTTAGGGACAGACCCTTACTCCACCTTTTATACAGACAAAAAAGAAACATCCCGTTCCAGATGCTTCTTAAGTAATTCCAGCATTTATTTTACTCATCCTGTCATGTATTTGCAAGATTTCGTTGTTTGACGGGCAGTCCGATTTTCAGGGTTGGTGACATTTTGTAAGGGTTGTAATCTGCTGAGTAGACTTCGATATGATCGAGACCTGCCTGATTCAGCTGAATGCCCTGTGACTGTGCCCAGCGGTATAGTTTTTCATAGCTTTTCCATGCCTGCTGTCCATTGTGCTCTGTGACGGCATAATGATGGGATGGCACGATGATCCGATGCATATCGGGTGGGATTTTCTGTGTGCGAAGTGCCTCCACTCCAAAGTAATACGTAAATCCATCCGGACGATCCTGATAAGACAGACCGATATAATCTGATTCCTCACTCGCAAGGTCAAGTTCCTTTATCCTCTTCTGACATTCTTCAATGACCGGGAAAATATCTCCGTGTGCAGCAGCCTCATATGTGCCTGTCCATTTCATGCCGACAAAGTAAAAGCTTGATTTTCTAACGATTTCGAAATCACTCATATTCGCGCTCCTTTCGCCTGGGGAGTCGTACCGTGAACTATTTTCTTATATTTTAGCAAATTCTGAATACTTAAAGATAGGGTCTGAGCATTATTTTTATTAAAGAATCTGTAAATATGTTATGTTTTACTTAAGAGTTGGACATTTCACTTCCATCTAAAACTAATGGGGTGAGCGAATGAAAAGAAAAAAGAAAAACTGGCTATTAATCAGTGTGGGGCTGGTTGTAGCTGCTGCAGGCCTCTTTTTCGCCTTCTCCGATGAATTGCTGAACCGGTCATACGGCAGTGAAGCAAGCTCAGGCGCGGACCTTGCACCTAATGAAGAAGTCGCTATTTTTGCCGGCGGATGCTTCTGGTGTATGGAGCCACCGTTTGAAAAGCTTGCCGGTGTGCGTGATGCGGTATCCGGTTATACCGGTGGAGAAGAAGAAAACCCTGAATACAGTGAAGTAGCCGGTGGCGAAACCGGTCATACAGAAGCCGTGCAGGTCATTTATGATCCAAGCGTCATCAGTTACGAGGATCTGCTTGATGTTTATTGGAAACAGATTGATCCGACAGATGCAGAAGGTCAGTTTATTGACCGTGGAAAGCAATACCGTCCTGAAATCTTTGTAAAGAATGATGAAGAAAGAGCTGCGGCTGAAGCTTCCAAACAGGAATTAATCGATTCCGGCAGATTCGATGCTGAGATCATCGTTCCGATTACAGATGCTTCCACATTTTATATTGCAGAAGAATATCATCAGGATTATTACATTAAAAATGAAGGACGATATGAACTGTACCGTGCAAACTCCGGTCGGGATCAATTCTTAAATCAGTACTGGACAGCCGATGAAAGAAATGGTGATTTGCCAACAAAAGAAGAACAGGAAGAAAACAGTCCTTATAATGTCAGCTATACTGACGAGGAACTGCGTGAAATGCTAACCGACATTCAATATGAAGTGACACAGGAAGACGGGACAGAAACCCCTTTTGATAACGAGTATGACGGATTTTACGAAGACGGCATTTATGTAGACATCGTATCAGGGGAACCATTATTCAGTTCTACAGACAAATACGATTCCAGAACGGGCTGGCCTTCCTTTACGAAACCACTCGTCCCTGAAAATATCGTAGAAGTTGAAGATCCGGGAATTTTCGGTATGAGAATCGAAGTCCGCAGTAAATACGCCGACTCTCATCTCGGCCACGTATTTGAAGATGGACCCGAACCAACCGGCCTCCGCTACTGCATGAACTCAGCAGCCATGAGATTCATCCCTGCTGAAGACCTGGAAGCAGAAGGCTACGGAGAATTTTCATACCTGTTTGAATCCTGATTGCAGAAAAACCTGAATGCCCGACAAACGGCATTCAGGTTTTTTTATGACTGAAACTTATTTGACAACTCTTTCTGATTATCAAACAACTTATTCTGATTATTAGACAACTCTTTCTATCTTTTTAACAACCTTCTCCATCTATATAACCACTCTCTCAAAAACTACTGAGAATCTGGGTCAGTTCTTGAACTTAACCAACTATCTTTCCAAAAAAACCGAAATCTACTGCACAAACCCAGGGCAGAAGGCATCCGTAGACTCCTGCGGCAGTGAAGCGACAGGTGAGACAGCGTATTGCGCAGCAATAGCTGGCTCACCGCGCGGCCTTAGAAAAGCGGAGGCGACTCGTCCAGCCCCGACAAGCATAAGGCGAAGATGAAAAGAGGGCTGATCTTTGCCCTCGTTCATCTTTGACTTATGACCTCGAGGGGCTAGTCGCCGCAGCTAGACAAAGGAAAGCGAAGGATGCCTTCTGCCCGCTTTTTAAATCCTTGTTCTCCTGTCAACTCCTATTGAGGAAACGGTCAGGTAAAAACAGCTGAAGCAAAGACGGATTCAACATCCGGCCACGGAAGAAAGAATCCGCTCCGGTTCTCCAAATACATTCGACAGAACCCAAATCTTTACTTACAATAAAGAAGGAAGATCAACTGCAACGACTCAATCCACATCTACACAAGGAGGATTTACATGACACTATTATCCGAACTGCTTACCTATAACGAAACATTCGTTAAAGAAAAAGAATATGAAACATACGCCACGACAAAGCTCCCTGACAAAAAGCTTGTCATCCTGACATGCATGGATACACGTCTTCTAGAGCTTTTACCTAAATCGATGAACCTTAAAAACGGTGACGTCAAAATGGTCCGCAATGCCGGAGCCGTGATTACTCACCCGTTTGGAAGCGTCATGCGAAGCCTTCTTGTTGCAGTTTATGAGCTTCAGGCAGATGAAGTACTGATTATCGGCCACTACGATTGCGGTATGGGTGCGGTAAACAGTGAATCCATGATTTCTAAAATGAAGAACCGTGGTATTTCTGATGAAACAATTGATACATTAGGATATTCAGGCATCAATTTACACGAGTGGCTGAAAGGTTTTGATGACGTATCTGAAAGCGTGAAGCATACAGCAGAGCTTGTTCGTAATCATCCGCTGATGGATGCCAAAGTTCCTGTCCACGGACTTGTTATCGATCCTGAAACAGGCCGTCTTGATCTGGTGTCTGAGGGTTATGTAAAAGCTTAATGAAAAAAAGAAGCTGATCTGATTTCAGCTTCTTTTTTCATTCAAATAATAAATATAATCATATACAACCCCGCTATATCCAAGCTGACGATGCATGGCTGTCACGTTTCCTCTATGGTAGGAGCCGTGATTGACGACTGTGTACACCATTTCCTCTATCGTATTTGTCATCGGTATTCCTTTCATCGTAACAAAGGAGTGAACCGTAACAGGGTCAATCTTTGTCAGTAGCTGATCGTATTGCTGGTGGAGCTCCTTAAAAGCGGCTGATGCTTCCTCGACAGTTCTGAGTGATGTTGCTGGAGCCTCCGGTCTTTCTACTCCTTTGATCCGCTCCAGCCACAAATAATCCACTACATAGACGTGGTCGAACACTTCCTTTATGGATGGAAATACACTTTGGATTTCTCTTGTGTAAATCTCTTCAGGTAATGTTTTCAAATGATCAAGCTGTTTCTGCGTGCCCCATTTATGATAGGAAAACCAATCTTCTATTGTAATCATCCAATCATTCCTTTACTTCACTTCTAATTGAACGGTCCAGGAGTGAAAAACTGTGGTGAAACCTCCGCCTGGTGATGGACTGCATGCGTATAAGCCGAGTTTTACTTTGCCATTATGGTCATCCTCATGGAGACGGGCAATTCTTAACTGCTGGTATTCATGGTCACCTTCTGCAGGCTTAGACCAGATCCGGTAATTGCCACCTTCACGGGAAATTTTGAACGCGAGCTTAATCCCGTTCTCCGGTGTCGGCACATTACACGATGACCAGTCGGAAAATCCATTATTAGTCACTACGGCTCCCAGGAAAGAATGCTTTTCCGGAATATATTCAAGTGACGCTTTCAGCCAGCAGTCATCTGATACCATAATAAAAAGGCCCGCCTGATCATACCGGCTTTTCGGATCCTTCATTGTAAATACGGCTTCTGTTTCAAATGCACCTATGATTTCCTTATAAAAGACATGTCCATCCATGCGATCAAAGCCGTAATGCGTTTTTCTCCAGAAATCTGTTTTTTCTTTTGTTTTGACGATTAATTCTTTATCTTCAAGCGCGTAGTCCGGCGGTTCGTTCAACCAGCAGCAGTCTTTCGCCTGATTTTCCAATAAGGAATGCATGCATAGGACTCCTTTCAAGAGCGTTTGTATTTGTTTACCCAGAAACAAAAGTCCTTAACATCATCATTTACCTATTTTACCAAATCATGCTTAAATGCATATATAACAGCCTGTGTTCGATCCTGAACTTCAAGCTTCCCAAGAATGTTACTGACATGGGTTTTGACGGTTTTCAAGGCAATGTATAACTCATCAGCAATCTCCTGATTTGTTTTTCCTTCTGCAACGAGCAGTAAAATTTCTTTTTCACGGTCCGTCAGATCCTGATGCAGCAATTTAGGTACTCCACCTCTCATACGCTGCATGACTTTTCCGGTTACCTCAGGCTCTAAAACCGTTTCTCCGTTGTGCGTTTTCCGGATCGCGTCTGCTATGTCTTTTGCTTTCGATGTTTTAAGTAAGTAACTGACCGCTCCTGCTTCAAGTGCAGGATAAACTTTATCATCGTCTAAAAAGCTTGTGACAATGATGATTTTTGCTTCCGGCCACTTTTTGATGATTTGTGAGGTCGCCTCGATGCCATCCATCTTTTTCATGACAAGGTCCATTAAAATAATATCCGGCTTCAGCTCTAATGCCATTTTCACAGCCGGTTCTCCGTCGTCACATTCGCCCACCACTTCAATATCATGCTGAGCCGCTAAATAAGATCCCACGCCAATCCGGACCATTTCGTGATCGTCTACGAATAATACCCGTATCATTCCGCTTCCTCCCTTCTTTTAAAAGGTACCTTGATTTCAAGACGCGTTCCCTGATCAGGAAGAGAGACGATTTTTAACTTCCCGCCAATTTCAGCAGCGCGTTCACGCATGCTGGCAAGACCATATGAGCCTGCTTTATCCTCTGAAATCGTGAAACCTTTACCGTCGTCCGTAATTCGCAGAATGACATAATCATCCCGTAAAATGCATAAAACGCTGAGAATTTCCGCCTCAGCATGACGTAATGTATTTGAAATCGATTCCTGTAAAATACGGAACAGATGATCCTCCACACTTCTCTCAAGTTCAAGCGGCTCAGCCTTCCAGGTCAGCTTCAATGGAACCTTCAGCTGAAGCTCAGTCAGCAGTTCTTCAATACCTTCCGCCAATGTTTTACCTTTTAAAGCAGCCGGTCTTAAATGTAAAAGCAGCGCACGCATCTCAATCTGAGACTGCTGAATCATCTTCTCCACCATTTGCAGCTGACGATTTTCCCGCGCGCTTTCCTCCTCATTAATCGCTGACATCAGCATCGATGCGGCAAACAGCTGCTGGCTGACTGAATCGTGCAGCTCACGTGCCAGCCGCTGCCGTTCCTGAGAGACCATCTCCTGAATCTTCTGCTCCTGCTGTTCAACCTTCTCACTTGCAAGCTTCTGACTCGTCAGCACCTGTTCTGTCCATAACGTCTGCAGCTCTGATGCTTTTTCTGACAGCTTGGAAAGCTCCGCCGTTTTGGGCAGGCTTCCCTCTGATGTTGCACGTCCTAAAAGCAGATCATCAAGCTGACGCTGCACCATCATCACCTGTCTTTTATAACCATGCCCCTGAATCAGTCCCCAGATCATGGACACAAGCAGCAGCTGCAGGACAAGAAACAGAACGATCGGAATATCCAGGATCGTCTCCTGCCAAAGGCTTCCCCACTGTTCGGGTGGAAACATTAAAAGGTAGACGCCAAAAGTCAGCAATACTGTCAGGACACTCAGCCCCACCGCCTGAAACGTATTTTTCGCCATCATACGCGCTTCACCTCGATATCCCCGACAAGCACTGATGTGAAAATCGTTACTTTCTGAGAAGCGGACCGGTAATGCTCTGTTTCATATACAAGATTTTCATTCCACAGACGGGAGGAATGCTTCTTAAAAATCGAAGCTTCCCCGGCAACAGCAGCATGTTGAATAGAGATATCCAGTTCATAAGGGACAAGAATCGTAATGTTCCCGGCCAGATTTCTCATCGAAATAAATACTTCCCGGTCCGGTAACACTGTATTACTCAAATCAATGAGTACATCACCGATTCCGTTTTGCAGATGAATATCTTCCCATTCAAATGAGTGATCAGGTGTAGAATGAGATCCCACCCATTTATTCAGGAAAAAAGGTTTTTTAGATAAAAGAAGTCTTTCTTTATCTTCCTTGAACTTACTTTCCATTTTCGCTCTATACGTAACAGGGTCTTTCTTAGACTCTGTATATTTCATAATCAAATAAACAATCAGCACGACTGCGAGAATTCTCAATGTGACCATCGACAAAACAGCCGTTAATAAAGAAAGCGCTCCAACACCTAACAGGATCTTCCCATACAGCCGGTCCCAGCGGCGTTTTCCAAAGTAAATAAATGCACCTGCTACCGCAAACGAAAAGATCATCCCGCTGTTAAATAAAATAATTTCAATGAATACGAGTACCAGACAGGCAGTTACCCAGTTTGATAAGGACATTTCTTTTAGCCATTTCATTCTGCCCACCCCCTTGTTGATCATCCTGCTTCCTTATTTTAGCCTTTCATTCTGTTTACCGGAACCCCAAATTCGGGAGGAAGGGTCTCCCCTTTCTCCCGAATTCATCAATTTTCGTGTTTCAACTCTTCAATTTGTTCATCAATCGTCAGCACTTCTTTTTTCTTTTCTTCGGACTTTAAGTACTGATCAATCTGCATAAAACGGCGATCCTCATCCGTTACCTGCTCCGGATTCAGCATAAATGACGCCTGTTTTTCACCCTTTACGGCATTTTCCTTTGCCATATACTCAAGTCGCTTCAACTGAAGGTCTTTCAGCTTAAATGTGATCTGTTCCTGCTGATGCTCAAGATCCTTCAGCTGGGCCTCCGCTTCACGAATCGTGATCTCCAGGCGCTCTGTGCGGCCGCTGTAATAGGTGTATTCTCTTAATGCCGCTGCTGCAAGCTCCTCTTTCCCTGCTTCTTCCGCCAGCTTAACATGCTCTTTGCGTTTTTCAGCCATTGATTTTGCTTCGCGGAATTCCTTTTCAAATTCCTTTTTAAGGAGCTTCTGGCGATCTGTCAGCTGTTGTGCACGCTTCACTGCACCCTCACAATCCTTGATCTCCTTTGACAAAGCTGTGAGAGGATTCGACATCTCTTTCTTCCACTTCGCATCTTTAAAATCCTGTTTGATGACTTCTGCTATTTTTGATAGTACGTGATTCATATGATCGTCTCCTTTTTATGTTTAGTATGATTTTTTCTTAAGATCATGCCACTGTTTTTCAAAGTATGAAAACGGCTCATTGGTCACAGGCTCACGATTCCACTTTTTCACAACAAAGTACAGGACGTAAATAGCAAGGACACCGAGAATGGCTGGGACATTAAAAATAGCAGACAGTGCGGCAATCGCTCCGACAATTCCTGTCGTAATCTTCACCCACAGCTTGTCAGATGACACATACCATTTTGCAGCGAAATAAGTAATCACAAGGCTGACAACCAGACCCGCTATCGATCCAAGATTTGAAAGCAAGACAATCGCTGCGGTCACACCAATCAGGGTTAACCAGAATTTGTTCATGTTGTTTCCTCCTTTTTTCTTTGTAACCTTAGTTTAGAGCACAGCAAAAAACCCCGACAGGAGCCGGAGCTTGATTTTGGAGTAGGACCTGAGGCGTAGTAGGCTGTAAGCCATTTGAGAACTCTTTGAAGTGATTAAGTGGCTGTTCGGGATGGATTCGACCACTCTTTTGGGTTATTCGACCACTCTTTCGGGTTATTTAACCACTCTATCGGAGTATTCAACCACTCTATCAGGTTATTTAACCACTCTTTGCATTCATTTAACGACTCTCCTTAAAAACGCACATCAAAAAAGCCGGAACAGCTCCCTCAAGAGTGTTCCAGCTTCTCTATTGTATAAACCGGTTTAATAAACGTACGACATAGCGTTCCCAAAAGGTCTTACCCTTTCAGAAATCATCCTCAAGCATGCTGTACAAATAATGATCCTCCCAAACACCGTTGATAAACAGGTTTTTGCGGAGAAGGCCCTCCTGCTGCATGCCGACTTTTTCGAGCACCTTTTGTGAGGCTTCGTTTTTAGGTGAGACAAGCGCTTCGATCCGGTGCAGACCAAAGTCGCGAAAGGCAAAGCGCAGTGCAGCCTGAACGGCCTCCGTTCCATAACCCTGCTTCGTGTGCTCCTCATCAAGGGAATAACCGATGTAGGCAGAGGCAAATGGCAGGCGCCGAATGGAGTAAATTGATACGCTCCCGATTAAACGATTCGTTTCCGAATGATAGATTCCCCAGCTGTATTCTTTCCCAAGCTTTTGCTGCTGTTTCGCTTCAGCCAGTTTTTCAAGCTGGGTTTCCCTCGTATAAAAAGGGTCAGGATGCTTCGGTTCATAAATGGTCCAAAACCTGCGATTGCGGATTAAAAGCTCGACAAACTCATCAATGTCCTCTTCCGCCAGAGGTCTGAAATACAGACGTTCACTTTTTAGTAGCACCATAAGCACTCTCTCCAATGTCTAGTTGTTTCTTTTAGTGTAAACCAAAACCTGTCTGATGGTCGACTGTGGAATGTGAATTTTCTTTGATCATAGAAAGTCATAATCGGAGCCCGACGGTATTCCTTCTTTAAGGAAAATTTTTCAATCGAATCAGATTTTTATTCCTTCTTTCTAAAAAATGATTCCTTCGTTTGAAAATATAATTCCCTCACTACGTCCTCAAGCCTTCATTTTCCCTTCATTGACTCTCATGATTCCATCACTACGACAGCACGATTCCTTCATTTCTAAATTGAATTCAATCAAACTGCCCCACACGCACCTTTTGTCAAAACATGCCTTCGTTAACTTGAAAAGAAGCCACCCCTAAAGGCAGCTCCTCTCTCATCAGGAAGTTAGCGCAATAAAATCTTCCGCATCCTTCACACACAACTCAATGCCTTTCATCCAGAAGGCTTCTGTTGTGATGTCTTCACCTAGATGCTTCATCGCAAGTTCTTCCGTTGTCATCACGGCTGTATCACGAAGCAGTGCCATATATTTCTCCTCGTAATCGGTTCCCTCTTCCAGTGCACGAGCGTAAATGCTTAATGAGAACAGGTAACCAAACGTATACGGGAAGTTGTAAAATGGTACGCCTGTAATATGGAAATGAAGCTTTGAAGCCCAGAAACGCGGCTCGTTATCTTCCACGGCACCACAATACGCTTCATTTTGCGCTTCAACCGTCAGCTGATTCAGACGCTCGGCAGTTACGAAGCCCTGCTTGCGCTCTTCATAGAAATTCTTTTCAAAAATAAAGCGTGAGTGAATGTTCATGAAGAAGGCGATGCTTCTTGATACTTTATCCTCAAGCAAAGCTGCCTGCTCTTCTTTTGTTTCCGCTTCTTTAACCGCCGCATCAGACACGATCATTTCAGCAAACGTTGACGCCGTTTCTGCCACGTTCATCGCATACATTCTGTTCAGTTGGTCCATAGGTCGAAGCGCATACGAATGGAAGGCGTGGCCAAGCTCATGGGCAAGTGTCGCCACATTTGACATCGTGCCGCTGTATGTCATGAAAATACGGGATTGCTCACTTTGAGGGAAGCCTGTGCAGAATCCACCCGGACGTTTACCGGCACGGTCCTCTGCTTCAATCCAGCCTTCTTCAAAAGCTTTTTCAGCAAATGCAGCCATTTCCGGGCCAAATTTCTTAAAATGCTTTAAAATAAAAGCAGCCCCTTCGCTGTATGGAAGTTTCTTCACACTCGATGAGATCGGTGCATCCAGATGAGCCCACTTCATTTTCTCCAGTCCAAGAAGCTTCGCTTTATGATCCAGGAATTTCACAAAAGGCTCCTTGCTCTTGCTGATCGCGCCCCACATGGCATCCAATGTTTCAGGCTTCATGCGGTTGTAATCAAGCGGCTCCTTCATAAAGTCATCCCAGCCGCGCTTTTTGTAAAGAGCCAGACGGAAACCGCCAAGATGGTTCAGGGTCTGTGCAAACAGGTTCTCCTGCTTCTGCCACGCTTCATCAAGTTTTTGTTTCACTTCTTCACGAACCGCTGCATCTTCATGTGACTTCAAATTATTTGCTTGTCCGACTGACAGTGTCTTCTTTTCACCGTCTACTTCCATTTCAATGGACATCTCACCGACAAGCGCATTGTACATCTGTCCCCAGCCATGATATCCATCTACGCCTAAAGCGCTGATCAGACCTTCTTCTGCCTCTGATAATCTTTCTTTTGCACTCTCGCGCCACTCACCAAGAATAAATGCGTACTCGTTCAGCTTCTCATGTGCGACCAGCTGATCCCATACCTGATCGTCTGCTGCTGCAAGCTTCTGCTGAAATGCCTGATACGCTGTACCGAAATCTGCAAAAAGAGAAACAACTTTTCCTCTCAGTACACCTGCGCCTGTATCTGATGTATCGGCTGCTTCAAGACAGCTTGCAAATGCGCCAGCCTGGCGAAGCCCCATCATTGCTTCTTTTGCTTCCTGAATCAGTGCATATACTTCATCTCCCTGATCTGCAGATGAAGGTGTGTTGAACGCCTTTACACGATCAGCAAAAAGGGATGTTTTATTTTCATATGTATCTAGGTGCTGTGCTAATTCCTCTGACTGACTTCCGCCTTTAAAAAAGACATCTAAATCCCATGTTTCCGGGTATACCGCTGTTGACATGACGATTCCTCCTGTTTCAATTTTCTGACTACATGTTTTATCTTACCATAATACTTCGACTTTCGAAACACAAGCTTATCGTACTGCTTCATTTCTCATGTTAAAATAATAAGAGATTGCTTGAAGAAGGGATGATTTTCATGAATAAGCAGGCTCAGCAAGTCCTGCAAACCTATTTCGGCTATGAAGCATTCAGGCCGGGACAGGACCGGATCATTGAATCGGTTTTAGACCGCCAAAACGCGCTCGGCATCATGCCGACTGGCGGCGGGAAATCGATCTGCTACCAGATTCCCGGGTTAATGATGGAAGGCACTGCCCTTGTCATCTCTCCCCTGATCTCACTGATGCGTGATCAGGTTGATGCGTTAAATGAAAACGGCATTTCTGCCACCTATATAAACAGTACATTATCCGCTGCTGAAACGCGTGAACGGCTGCAGGGATTGCGGGAAGGCCGCTATCAATTTATGTATGCAGCACCGGAGCGTTTTGACTCGAGCGCCTTTTTCAATACGATTTCACAAATCCCACTCTCCCTGATCGCTTTTGATGAGGCACACTGTATCTCCCAGTGGGGACATGATTTCAGACCGAGCTACCGGACCATTGTTGAAACGATCAAACAGCTGCCGAATCTCCCTGTTTTGACGGCTCTTACAGCTACTGCAACAGACCGCGTCATTCAGGACATTACAAGTTTGCTATCCATTGATGCTGACCATATTGTCAACACCGGTTTTGCGCGTGATAATTTATCTTTTCATGTCGTGAAGACCGGCGATAAACGCACCTTTATTTCCCGTTTTCTAAAAGAAAAGCAGGATCAGACCGGCATCATTTACACGGCTACCCGGAAAGATGCTGATCAGCTGACCGACTGGCTGAATGAAACCGGATTTGAAGCAGTCTGCTACCATGCAGGACTGTCTGAAGAGGAGCGTAATGAATCACAGCGGCAGTTTATTTATGACGAGAAAAACATCATTGTCGCAACGAATGCATTTGGTATGGGGATTGATAAATCAAACGTACGCTACGTTCTTCATTACCAGCTGCCGATGAATATGGAATCGTATTATCAGGAGGCCGGGCGTGCAGGACGTGACGGGGAACCTTCAGACTGTTATCTCCTTTACAGCCCTCAGGACACGATGCTCCAGCGCTTTCTGATTGAACAATCCATTCACAGTGAGGAAAAGAGAGCTGAGGAATACGGGAAGCTGCAGCAGATGATTAACTACTGTCACAGCAACAGCTGCCTGCCGCGTTATATTCTTACCTACTTTGAGGACCATCAGATGACGTCAGACTGCGGACACTGCAGCAGCTGTCTCGACAGCCGTGAAAAATCCGACCGAACACGCGAGGTTCAGATGATTCTCTCAACGGTAAAACGAATGGGCGAGCGTTTCGGCACTGGGATGACAGCAAAAGTGCTGAAAGGTTCGCGTAACAAAAAGCTGCTCGATTTCAGGCTCGATAAAATTACGACTTACGGATTAATGTCCCGCATGAAGGAAAGGGAAATCTCTGACTTGATTCAGCTCCTGATTGCCGAAGGGTATTTAACCCTTGATGGAGGTCAGTTTCCTGTCCTGAAGCTGACACAGGAAGCCGTTCCCGTTCTGAAAGGTCAGCAGGAAGTCTGGCTGAAGTCTGGCTTTGAATTACACCAGCAAAAAGCGGACTACGACGAATCCTTATTCGAAGAGCTCCGTAAAGTCCGTTCCGCTCTGGCCAAGGAGCACGGTGTTCCGCCATACGTCGTCTTTTCCGATGCCACACTGCGTGAAATGGCGCAGTATTATCCTGAAACGATGGACGAGCTTTCCTCGATTAAAGGTGTCGGTGAACGGAAACGGGACGCTTACGGTGAACCATTTATCTCGGCAATCAAGAGCTATACGGAGGTAAATGGGAAAAACAACAAAATGACGCCCCTTCCTGCATCAGTGCCTGCTGCGAAACGCAAGGAGCCGCAAGTACTGCCGGAAAGCGATCAGCCAAGTCACCTGCTGAGCTATGAGCTGTATGAAGAAGGCAAATCCATCACAGAAATTGCTGACATGCGTGGTATGACGAGTCAGACGATTGAAAAACATCTGCAAAAAGCATACGAAGAAGGACATACACTCCGTTTTGACGATTGGTTTGATGAAGAACTCGAATCACTCATTCTGACCAAACGTGGCGAGCTAGAGGAACCCCGCCTCAAGCCGTTAAAGGAGTCACTGCCTGAGGAAGTGACGTATACACAGATCAAGATGGTGCTGGTGAAGAATCAGCTCGTGTAGATCGTTTAAACCGGTATTCCCGATTGATAAATGAGGGGGTGCCGGTTTTTTATTGTATGTCTCCATGAAGGCCCGACCGTTGCGTGAACAGTACAATTCTTTTTTGAAACAGTACATATAAAGTTTGAAAAAGGACAATTATGATTATGAACATAACAAAAACCACACCTTCAACGCAGAACAATACAATTAACTTTTGAATCAATACATTTAAACGTTCAAACAGTACAATAAAATTCCCATTCGATTCATAAACTCTCCATAACGATACAATCCCGCCACACAACCTTTTCCCCATTTGCACAAGATCTTTTTGTCGACCGATTCAATCTGCTGAAAGAAGGGTAACCTCATTGAAAAAGGGAATAAAGGAACAGATGAGGAGGTCATCAAATGAAACGATTCTGGATCAACCTGATTGCGCTTGCCGCAGTCATCACGATTAATGCGCTGGCCAACATTATTCCAATCAACGGCCAGACAACCGGTGAAATTTCGAACAGGCTGAATGTACTTTTCACGCCAGCAGGCTATGTGTTCTCCATCTGGGGGCTGATTTATACGCTGTTAACGATCTGGGTGCTCCGTGGCGCATTGAAATCACAGCGCAATCGCGACATTTACACAAACACGAGCACACTGTTTGTCTTATCCTGTGTGTTTAATATTACCTGGATTCTGCTTTGGCACTATGAATTTTTTCCACTTTCTGTCCTTGTAATTATCAGTTTACTCGTTTCCATCATTCTGATTTACGGACAGATCAAGCGCAGTAATCCGACATTTCTAGACCGTCTGCCCTTCTCTGTTTATATGGGATGGGTCAGTGTGGCAACCGTGGCGAATATTGCTTACACGATTAATGAAGCAGGGTATGGCGGACTTGGAATCGGATCCGTTTTCTGGACCGTTCTGCTGCTGATTGTAGCGACCTTGATTGCACTCGGTATCCGTTATAAAGAGCGCGACTGGATTTATCCGCTCGTCTTTATCTGGGCCTTTATCGGCATTGGCGTGCAAAATGAAGGCGAATCATCTGTCGTTGTTTTTACCGCTTATGTACTCGCAGCAGTCATCTTCATTGGACTCTTTATATTTAGAAAGAAAAAGGACAAAGGCTACAGTACTCGTAAGCTGAGCTTTAAATAGATTGGATGACAGCCTTCAAATCTGATACGATAACCTTATCGAAAATGAAATGAGGGTATTGTTTTGGAAGATGGACAGTTTGTATTTGCCATGTTTCTGGCTACACTTTTAGTAGGTCCGGTTCTGATGATTATTTCCATCATCTTTGGACGCAAGCGGGGACTAAAGTGGGTCTGGATCACAAATGTGGTATTTTTATTATTCGCGATTGGAATCGCAGGGTTTTATTTGGTACAGCTGGATACGATTGCTGCCAATAATCCAACGCCGGGTGGTGCAGGCATACTCGTGATGCTGATCATCTCATCATGGATCTCCGTGCCGACTGCCTTATCGTTTTTCATCCTGGCTGCAGCCATTTTTATGGAGCAGCGGCGCAATATGAAGGAACAAATGAAGAAGTAAGAAAAACAGCGAACCTCAACAAGGTCCGCTGTTTTTTTAGTTATCAGTTTTTGTAATAATAATCGGCTCATCCTTTGTAATCACAATCGTGTGCTCGATTTGTGCAACGAGGCTGCCGTCGGGTGTTTTGTAAGTCCAGCCGTCTGCCTGTTCCTCGACATAATCGGCACCTGATGAGATAAACGGTTCAAAAGCGAGTACCGTACCTTCTTTAAGCAGCTCATTATCCCATGGATCATGGTAGTTCAGGATATGGTCCGGCGCTTCATGCAGTGAGCGTCCTACACCGTGTCCTGTCAGGTTTGTAATGACAGTGTAGCCATTTTGACGGGCTACGCGTGAAACGGTTTTGCCAAGCTGGCTCTTTTTTGAACCTGCTTTTGCTTTTTTCAATGCAAGCGTAAAAGCATCTTCTGCTGTCTGACAAAGTTTTTCAAGCTCCTTGTTTTCCCCAACAACAAAAGAGATACCTGTATCAGCGAAATAGCCGTCGAGTGACCCTGATACATCAATGTTGACAAGGTCCCCGTCCTGAATGACACGTTTGCCCGGGATCCCGTGTGCCACTTCATCATTTACGCTGATGCATGTGTAACCTGGAAAATTATATTCCCCTTTTGGACCGGAGATTGCACCGTACTGTTCAAATTTGTTTTTTCCTATTTGATCAAGCTCTTCTGTCGTCACGCCGGGTTTGGTTGCTGCACGCATTTCATCCCGGATTTCAGCGACAATTGAACCGATCTTTTTAAGAGCTTCAAGCTCCTGATTATTTTTAACAATCATTCGATTCTCTCCTTGCGCTATAATGGTTCACTATATCATACCTTTCCTCTTTCAGACACTGATAAAACAGATGGATCGGGATAATTTTATGAACATATTTTGCTTCCTCTATTAGTTTAGATAAAAACTAAGAGGGTGTGACTAAGTCCACCCTCTTGTTCTGATCTTATGTTATGCACTTCGCATACGTGACTGTGTCGCCACCCTTGGTACGCTGACAAGCAGTGTAGCCAGAATAATAGTGGTCAGGATGAAAGCAGGTCCCATATAGGATCCGTTGTATGCGAGTGAAAATTGCCATGCCGGCACGCCTTCTGCACCTGATCCGAAGAACACCCATCCTGCAAAAAAGTGACACATGAACCGCAGTAGCGCTCCAGTAAAAACGCCAAGTGTAATATAGACGATCGCTTTTCTCATCTGTCCTTCATCGAGTGAGCGTTTAATCGCTCCTGCAAACAGACCGGCCAGTCCAATGACGGTAAATGCCAACGGATAATCCAGCACATACTGGACCGGATCCACAATATATGCGCCGAATAATGTCTGCAGCAGCCCGACAAGCAGTCCTGAAAGCAGACCTCCTTTCAATCCCCATCTGAATGCCATCAGGATAATCGGGACCATCACAAAGCTGATAGAACCTCCCTGCGGCCAGATTGAGAAAGAAAAGCGGTCAAGAATCAAAGCGATTCCTGAAAAAATTGCGACTTCCATTAAAAACACAAGCTTTGTTCTTTCCATTCCTATTTCCTCCTTTGCGAAATCGATGCAGCTCGCACAGAGGGGAATTCAACAGACACTTTCATCGTAAAATAAAAAGAGTATGGTCCCGGGGATAGAAACCCGGGACCATACTCAGGTCCGTTTCCATCCACATTCCTGCGTAAGCATTAACTTACAGGTTCGAAGGGTCTGAACAGATTGTTCACTCTCAGCCGAAAGGGCTCCCCTTGTGGAAATTGCATCTGCGATCAGTATATCGCACTTCGTGATAAAAGTCATGTAAATGAAGGTCACAATGTAAAGTTTTATGCTATACTATGACACGTCTTTAAGTGGCAGAAAAAGGGGTGAATGAGGCATGAAGTGGCTTAAACAAAGATTTATTGGCGGAAGAATCGTCAAGACGGGGGTCGCGGTTTTTTTAACAGCACTCATTTGTCAGCTATTTAATCTTCCGGTCGTTTTTGCCGTGATCACAGCGATCGTCACGATTGAACCGACTGCCGCAGATTCGATCCGCAAAGGGCTGATCCGTTTTCCGGCGTCAGCCATCGGGGCATCTATTGCGATGCTTGCCACTTTTTTACTCTGTGACCACGCTATTACATACACCATTTCCGCCGTACTGACAATTTGGATCTGCTATAAGCTGAAGCTTGAGGCTGGTATGCTTGTCGCTACCTTAACGGCCGTTGCCATGATTCCCGGAGCAGACGATCATTTTCTTCTAGAATTCATCAAACGGCTTGGCACTACGGGGATCGGTATTTTAACCTCCACACTGGTGAATTTCGTATTAATGCCTCCTAAATATAAGAGTCAGATCATTGAATTTTTATATCTCGCGCAGTCAGATGTAACCAAAATCCTGACAGAGCGCATGAATGAGCTGCTTGATCAGAAGCCTTCAGCACTTAATCTGGAATCGGCATCGAACCAGCTCAGAAGCCAGCTTGACCGTGCTGAGACATTTTGCCGCTATCAGCTTCAGGAATGGCACTATCATTCTTATAAACGTGAGGAAATGAATGAAGTGCAGATGTATCAAAAAAAGATTTACTTGTTAAGACAGCTTTCCTACCATCTTTCCAATCTCGTGACACTTCCAACTGATGAAATTCCGGAATGGTCAATTGAGGAGAAAAAAGCCGTCAGAACATTGATCAGCCAGCTCAACAACCGTATTATCCGTTCTGATGAACAGGAGCCAGTTGACCCTGCCGCACTTGCTATGCTTAGAAGTGCATTAAAAGGTGAAACGGATGAAGATGAGCTTCCTGCAAAGAGCTATATTTATTTTGAGCTGTTATCGATCCACGCTCTTCTGAGAAAAAGGAAATCATTTGTGGCTGTTCCGAGTGTAAAACCTGGGGAGCTTTAAAATGAATGTTAATCCACCATACCGCTTACATAAGGGTTCCGCATATAAAAAACCGTTCACGTCCTTTGCGTGAGCGGTCTATTAAAATCTTCATTTTATCCGTTCATAAGCCCGTATGTAATCAATAGAGAATTCATACGGGTATTGTTTTACAGTTGTTTCATCAGAATTTTCTCGTGGTATTTCATATATGTTCAGCATCATTTGCATCGGATAGGACGGTGATTGCTTTGATTGATGAATCAGCTGATGATCAAGAAAGAATGATACGCCATCTTTTGACCAGTCAAAACCGTATATATGATAGTTAGTAGGATCATATTTAAATTCCCGTTCAAAAAATTCGTCCTGTATCGATGGATCGCTGAAAGCACGTATTCCATACCCCAATGTGCAGGTATCTTCTTTAACATTCCACCCTTTCAGTTCAAATGGACAGATTTCCGCAGACCGTTCAGGTTGATCCTCAAACCCAATCATCCAGAAAGCACAGACATTTTCAGGAGTTGCTAGCCCCTTTACCCGAATCTCAAAATAGCCATACTGTGGTGTGAATAACCGCTCAGGTGTCTGCTCCTCTTTAACGATGCAATGTTCAGAAAAGCGATGCTGTCCAAATTTACTTCCAAGTGAACCTGAATAAACTCCTGTCTGAAGATTACTCACTTTAATATTGCCGTCCAGTTCCGGACACCATGGCTGCTGATTAGCTGAAATCATTAACTTCAGTTCACTATTTTCTATACGATAATTCGCTTTGGCGTTTTCACGGCTGCTCCATTGAGGCAAATAAAATGGCAGCCACTTTGACAGGTCAAGACTCACCTGATCAAAATCATCATTAAAAACCAAACGGAACCCCTTTTTTTCCAAAGAGTTCCGGGGGAAATCACGATCCATCCAGTCAACCTCCCGTAATTTGATAGTGAAAGAATGTATTAGAAGCTGCTCCCCGGTCTATGAAACCGCTGAGAGAGCAGCCGTAATTTTTATAATACGTTAAAATATCGTGCATCCGGATGAGCAAACACAATGGCTGATACGCTGGCCTCCGGTTCCATCATGAAGCCGTCAGTCAGCTGGACACCAATCTCTTCCGGCTGGATCAGCTTAAACAGCTTTTCCTGATCCTCAAGCTCCGGACAGGCAGGGTATCCAAAGGAGAAACGCTGTCCCTGATACTTGGCGCTGAAGCGCTCCTGCATCGTGAAATCAACTGAATCCGGGAAGCCCCAGCGGTCGCGCATCTGCTGATGAAGCAGCTCCGCAAAGCCTTCTGCTGTTTCAAGAGCCAGCGCCTGAAGCGCATGACTTTCAAGAAATCTTCCCTGCTCCTTATACTCCTGAGCCTTCTCCCTGATTCCCCGGCCGGCTGTGACGGTAAAAAATCCTACATAATCCATCTCGCCGCTTTCTTTTGAGCGGAGATAATCAGCAAGACATAAATATGGCGCTCTAGGCTGTCTTGGGAAAGTAAAACGTTCAATCTCGTGTCCCTCTTCTGGATGATAAATAATCACATCATCACCCTCACTCTGGGCAGGAAAGAACTGATACACAGCAGCCGGTGTAATCAATCCTTCTTTTTTCACTTCCTGAATCAGCTGATCAACGGTTTCTTTTACCTTGATGGTTTTTTCATCTCCTTCAGCTAAAAGGCGTGATACTTTACCTTTGACGCCGAGATGATGTCCGATCAGCATTTGCATATTGATATAAGCCTCAACATGTGAAACAGAGTACGAGCTGATCACATGACGCTGCACATCATTCGGCACAAAAACAGGGGCAGGGGCAACAGCCGGCTTTTCGAGTACACCGACATTGCTTTCACGTTTAGGGGCAGGAGCTGCTGATGCAATGGCTCCCTTTTTCGCCTCCCGCTCTTCTACAAGCTTGGCACGCTCCAATTCGTCCTGAAGCTGGTTCGCAAGGCTCAAACCGTTCATCGCATCCTTTGCATATAAAACAAGACCGTCATAGTTTTGTGAAATTTTTGTATCCACAAATTTACGCGAGAGTGCCGCTCCGCCAACCAGAATTGGAATCTCCATGCCTTCCTGCTTCATATCTCCTGCCGTAATGACCATCTGCTGGGCTGATTTAACGAGCAGACCTGACAGACCGACAATGTCCGGCTTTTCACGACGGATGGCTTCGATCAGCTCCGGCGGGGTTACTTTAATGCCAAGGTCAACCACTTCAAAACCGTTGTTACTTAAAATAATTTCTACAAGGTTTTTACCGATGTCGTGTACGTCCCCTTTTACCGTAGCGAGGAGTACCTTACCTTTAGAGGAAGAATCATCAGACGCTTCCATGTGCGGTTCAAGATAAGCAACAGCTGCTTTCATGACTTCAGCACTCTGTAACACCTCAGCTACAATCAGCTGATTGTCATTAAACAAGCGTCCAACCTCTTTCATGCCTGTCATCAAAGGGCCGTTAATGATGGATAGCGGCTCATCGTACTCAGTGAGCGCCTGCTCCAGATCCGGCAGCAAACCTTCTTTTGTACCTTCTACGACATAATAGGCAAGCCTCTCCGCAAGCGGCATATCCGGAAGTCCTGAAGCCGTTTCTTTCTTTTTACCACGGTAAAAGGCGGTAAATTCAGCGAGTGATTCATCAGTCGTATTGAATAACAGTTCTTCAGCCATTTTGACCTCAGCGGGATCAATAGAAGCGAAACGCTCCAGTTTCTCTGTATTGACAATCGCATAATCCAGACCTGCAAGTGTACAGTGGTACAGATACACGGCATTCAGCACCTCTCGGCCAACCGGAGGTAGACCAAAGGATACGTTACTGATGCCGAGCACGGTTTGCACCTGCGGGAAGGCCTCTTTTATGTGACGGATTCCTTCCACTGTTGCATTG
Organism: Jeotgalibacillus aurantiacus; assembly: GCF_020595125.1. NCBI lineage: Bacteria > Bacillati > Bacillota > Bacilli > Caryophanales > Caryophanaceae > Jeotgalibacillus > Jeotgalibacillus aurantiacus. Next base: position 100,315 of record NZ_JACNMS010000005.1, on the reverse strand, counting down.
GCTGAACCAATATACTGTTCATCCCCTGTTCCAACCGGGAAAACGAGCGGGTCAAAAATGATATCAGTCGGGTGAACACCGTAATCCTTTGTCAGAATGTCGTATGAACGCTTAGCGATTTCAAGCTTGCGTTCCGCTGATACACCCATTCCTTTTTCATCAATTGTTCCGACAACAAGTGCAGCACCATATTTTTTCGCAAGTGGTACAACTGCATCAAAACGTTCAAGCCCATCCTCTAAATTAATCGAGTTAATTATCGATTTACCTTGAGAATACCGAAGTGCTTTTTCAATTACCTTTTCGTCTGTAGAATCAATGACTAAAGGTACCTTCACTTTTTTGACAACCTCCTGCATGAAGGCTTCCATATCTTCTTCTTCATCGCGATCCGGGTCGGCCAGACAGATATCGATGACGTGTGCGCCTTTTTTCACCTGGGCACGGGCGATTTCCGATGCTTCCTCTATTTTCTTTTCCGCAATGAGGCGTTTGAACTTTCTTGAGCCAATGACATTTGTCCGTTCTCCGATCATCAGTGGTCTCATGGATGGATCATCATAGACAAGCGGCTCGATTCCTGACACGGTGTGATGCTTTTCAGGTCTCTGCTTACGCGGTTCATAATCCTTCATGACGTCCGCAATCGCTTTAATATGTGCAGGTGTCGTCCCGCAACAGCCGCCGACAATATTCAGCCAGCCCTTTTCAGCAAATCCTTTCAGCTTTCGTGCAAGCGTTTCAGGTGTTTCATGATATACACCCTCCTCATCCGGCAGTCCGGCATTTGGATAACAGCTGACATAAGACTGATTGATTTCAGATAACGAGCGGATATGGTCCTGCATAAATTCCGGTCCGGTCGCACAATTCAGTCCGACAGATACCGGGTTCATATGCTCAACACTGATATAAAAAGAATCAATCGTCTGTCCGGCAAGTGTTGTCCCCATCGGTTCAATGGTTCCGGAAATCATCAGTGGTAATTCTTTTCCGGTTTCTTCAAATGCCTGCTGAATACCGAGGTAAGCACTTTTTACGTTTAACAGGTCCTGACTTGTCTCGATCAGTAAAAGATCTGCGCCTCCATCAATCAGTCCGCGTGCCTGCTCTGCATACGACGCCTGAAGGTTTTCAAACGTTGTTCCACCGGTAACACTTAATGTTTTTGTTGTTGGACCCATTGCACCTGCTACAAAACGGGGACGTTCTTCAGTCGACCATTTATCTGCGGATTTCCGGGCTAATTCAGCACCAAGACGGCTCAATTCATAGGCGTCAGCCTGGATGTCATATTCTTCAAGCACGACGCTCATACTTCCGAAAGTATTCGTTTCAACAATATCCGCACCTGCTTCAAAATAAGCGTCGTGAATGTTTTCAATAACATCAGGACGGGTTCTGTTCAGGTTTTCATTACACCCTTCCAGTGCTTCTCCTCCAAAATCCTCCGCAGTCAGATTCGCTTCCTGAAGCATCGTTCCCATTGCACCGTCCATAATGAGAATGCGTTTTTCAAGCTGTTTAGTGAAGTTTGTTCGTGACATACTGATTCCCCCCGGCGCGTTTTGCTGCCTGTTCATTGGCATATCTCGTTAATTCAGCCGTCATTTCATATCGCATAAACGGCGTGATTAAATAAATTCCGTTAAATAAATCAAGCGCTGTGTCAATCAGAGATTTCGTCATCGCAATCCCTTCGCGGTGCGATTTTTCACGATCTCCTGATACAGCAGCCATCCGTTCCCTGACCTGATCCGTCAATTTAATCCCAGGTACTTCATTATGCAGGAAGTCTGCATTTTTGCTGCTTGTTAAAGGCATCAGCCCGATATACACAGGTTTTCCAAGATCCTTTACGGCTTCCGATGTTTCAATCAGCTTCTCTTCCGAAAAGACCGGCTGACTCATAAAGTAGTCTGCTCCAGCATCAATTTTCTTTTCCAGACGTTGTACAGCACGTTCCACACTCCGGACATTCGGATTAAAGGCGGCACCGATTGTAAAGGATGCTTTTTCACCGAGATCCTTACCGGACATCGACATTCCCTTATTCAGCTGGGCAATCATTTCAATCAGTTCAAATGATGACACATCATAGACAGAAGCGGCCCCCGGAAAATCACCTACCTTTGTCGGATCACCCGTAACGGCCAGAATATCATGTAACCCGAGTGTATGAAGTCCCATAAGGTGAGATTGAAGGCCAATCAGATTACGGTCACGGCACGTTAAATGGACAAGTGGCCGGACACCCTGCTGCTTGATCAGATAGCCGAGTGATTCGTTGGACACCCGAGGGCTTGCCAGTGAATTATCCGCAAGTGTCACCGCATCTGCACCGGCCTCACTCAGTGCTTTCGCTCCTTCCATAAATGAATCTGTGGACAGCTTCTTTGGAGGATCAAGCTCTACGATCACGGACTTTCTCCGGTTAACGATTTCCGTTAATGGTTCAGGCAGCTCTTTTGCCCGGTCTCTCACGATGATTGGTTCAATCGGCTGTGTAATCACTTTCTCACTGACAGGCTCTAATCCACTTAACGCCTCACTGAAGGAGCGGATATGCTCAGGTGTCGTACCACAGCACCCGCCTAATAAACGTACCCCCTGCTCCCTGAAAGATGGGGCAATCTCCTTAAAATAGGCAGCATTATTACTGTATTGAAGTGCACCATCTGTATAAGATGGCAGGCTTGCATTCGGATAACATGATAAATAAGCTCGCTCAGGCAGCGGAACCTGCTCAAGTGATTTCAACATGTGAAAAGGCCCCTGTCTGCAGTTCAATCCGACTACATCAGCTCCTGCCTGTTCGAGACGCAGCAGTGCTTCCGCCACTGACGTTCCATTTTGCATGACGCCAGGCTCCTGAACCGAGATCTGGGTAATAAGCGGAAGATCCGTTTCTTTACGGGCAATTTCAAGCACGGCTGACAGTTCCTCAAGGTCGTAATACGTTTCAAATAACAGCCCGTCCACTCCTTCTAAAAGCAAACAGTAAAGCTGTTCTCTGAAGGTTCGCTTAATTTCATTCAGTTCAATGGACTGAGGACGAAAGCTGCGAATCCCTCCTGAAGTCCCGAGAACAAATGTATCTTTACCTGCAGCCTTTTTGGCATTTCTGACCGCTGCAGTATTGATTTCCCTTACCTGTTCCTCAAGTCCGTATCGCTCAAGCTTGTGGTAGTTTGCGCCGTACGTATTCGTCTGAATAATGTCCGCGCCCGCTTCAATATAAGCACGATGGATTTTCTGGATATGCTCAGCCTGCGAAAGATTTAATTCCTCATAGCACTGATCCGTTCCATACGAATACAGGAGGGTTCCCATTGCACCGTCACCGATCAGGATGCGATTTTTCATTTCGTCTAATAAAGTCATGTTACTTCCCCTTCCGTATTCGTGGATCTTATCAAGGTTGTCTATACAAAAAGGCCTTCTTATCGCTTGAATAAGAAGACCTGTGTTAGAAAACGGAACAACTCTCCTTATCTTCCCCGTAAAAATACGGGATGGATTTAGCACCTTTTCACTTGTGTGATGGTTGCTGAGGTTTCGCAGGGCCTTGTCCCTCCACCTCTCTTGATAAGAATCCACACTATTTAGTTAATTATGATAACTCTACTAGACTAAAGCCCCTTCTGTCAACAGCAGAACCGCGATTAAACAGACTGTTCAGCAAATTGTAATGGTTGATGCATTAATCCAGTGAAGTAATGCCTGGCAGTCTCCATTCAATTTCCTCTTCGCCAAAAGTACCGAACAGCTTAAAGGCTGTAGTAGCAGATGCCTCAAATTGAAGTGATCCTTCAACTGTTTCACCGGCAGGCACTGTCCATTCAACCGGATCACCATAGGCAGATTTTTCCTCATCAGCCAGATCTGTTAAACGGAACTGATCACCTGTAATCACAGCTTCTTCCTCACCATTGTTCGTAATACTGAAACTGACTTCATAAACACGATTTGTTTCGTCGATTTGCTCTGTCACACCTGCACTGACAGCTGTCATCGTCAGATCACCCGTCTGAACCTCATCCTCTACAACATATAAAGCCGGCTCTGACGTTTCTTCAGGCGCTTCCGTTTCTTCTGTTGTCTCTTGTGCTGATTCAGCGTTACCAGCTGATTCGTCTGTTTCCTCTGAACATGCTGCAAGCATAAGTGATGCAGCAAGCGCAGATACTAACCAAAATTTCTTCATAATTGAACACCCTCCTAGATATGTAAAAATGACACTTCCTCATTATTATTCGCAATGCGAAATAAATCAACCATTTTCCTGTAAAAGGAAATAAGATTAAATCTTCTCTATCTTCGCAATGTTTTTATTATTTGTTACGATAGTGTTAGTAAATAAGGAGGGGAATTTACTTGTGTGGACGATTTTCTTTAACCGAAGCGCTTGAGGATTTAAAGGAATATTACCAATTCAATATGCGGGATGACTTTGATGTCTACCCACACATTAACCTTGCACCCAGCAATCAGGTAGCCGCTATTGTCAGTGTTGAAGGGAAGCGATACCCCGCTTATTTTCGCTGGGGGCTCATTCCGCCTTTTGCTAAAGATGAAAAAATCGGATACAAAACCTTTAACGCCCGGGCAGAAACCGTTTCTGAAAAGCCGAGCTTCCGCAGAGCCTTCCGATCTAAACGGTGCTTAATTCCCGCGAGCTCCTTTTACGAATGGAAGAAAACAGAGGAAGGGAACAAACAGCCTTATGAAATAAAACTTGTCAGCGGGGATCCATTAACGTTTGCTGGACTTTGGGAATCATGGCGAAACGAACAGAATGACCTGATCAGAAGCTGCACCATTATTACAACTGAGCCGAATAGCGCAATGAGCCAAATTCACGACCGCATGCCTGTCATTCTTTCACCTGACCAATTCGACCGATGGCTGAACCATGATGGAGATGTGGAAGAGTTAAACTATTTATTGAGTCCTTTTACAGGAGAGCTGAAAATCAGCAAAATTTCAGGAGAACGGTTTAAACGAAAATAAAAAGCTGAAAGACGCACATTGCGTTTTTCAGCTTTTTCGTTATGACATTCACTTGCTGAAAATAAACCATTACCCAGCAAGTACATCTGCTTTCGGATACTTAATTTTACGATAATCCGGTTTAGCGATTGAAAAGAATAAGGTTAACGGACCAACTTTTCCGATAAACATCACCAGCATTATTACATATTTACCCATATCTGATAAGTCAGGTGTAAGCCCCATTGATAATCCAACCGTTCCAAAGGCAGAAACCGTTTCAAATACAATCGGCAGGAAACCGGCACCATCCTCTGTATGCGTCATAATACTCAACGCTGCAATGATAAATAATACACTGCTCATGGCAATAGCAAGCGATTTAAAAATAATTTCCTGACGAATTTCGCGATCAAACATATGAATCTCTGTATTTCGTCTGAAGAACGCGACAGTAGCGAGCAAAATCACGATAAATGTCGTGAGCTTGATCCCGCCACCAGTTGATGCACTGCCTGCTCCTATAAACATAAGGATAATGATAAAAAGCAGGCTTGAATCATCCATAGAAGCAATATCAATAGAATTAAAGCCTGCGGTTCTCGGACTGACCGCCTGAAAATAAGCTGCCCATATTTTCTCATCCAGTGTCAGCCCACCAAGTGTGGCCGGGTTAGCAAATTCATTAAAGAATAAATAGATCATGGCAAAAATGTTGATGATCAGTGTACCTGATACCATCAGCTTGGTGTGAAGGCTCCATCTGCGAATGGATGTCGAACGGAACAAATCTACCAGGACAGTGAATCCGATTCCACCTAAAATAAATAATGCAGAAATCACAAGGTTAACCATAGGATTTCCCACATAGGACATCAGACTATCACTCAACAGCCCAAATCCTGCGTTATTAAAGGCTGATACCGCATGGAAAAGACTAAAGAATAATCCATCTTTCCATCCCATTTCAGGCACCCATACAGTAGATAAAAGCATGACCGCAAATAATTCTATTAATATTGAATAGATCATCAGCTGAATAGCAAGGCGGATAATACCACCTACAGCATTTTGGTTTAATGCCTGCTGAATGATCAGTCTTTCCTTGAATCCAATCTTTCTGCCAAGCATTAGAAAAACCACTACTGCAAACGTCATAATCCCAAGGCCACCAACTTGAATCAGGATCATAATAATCGTCTGACCGAACGTCGTATATACCGTTCCCGTATCAACGACCGCCAGACCTGTTACTGTCATGGCAGAAACAGCTGTAAAAAAAGCATCCTGCCAGCCGATCGGCGTAACGGTTGCTGCAGGAATTTTAAGTGCAGCGCCTCCAAGCAGGATTCCGGTTAAAAACAGGACAATCAAAAAAAGAGGAGGGTTCTGAAAAAGTTTTTTCTTCATCCCTACACCCCCTGCTTTTCAAACCGGTGTAGCTTTCTGTTCTCACCGATCACAATTAAAACGTCTCCTTCTTCTATACGGTCATCCCCGCTTGGAGAAACAAGCATATCGTGAGACCGGTAAATCCCTACTATATTGCAGCCAAAACGATTCCGGATATTAAGCTGCGCGATCGTTTTCCCCACAATTTTTTTGGTTGCTTTTATTTCTACCATGGAATGCTCTTCGGAAAGCTCCACATAGTCAATAAAATGATTGGAAGTCAGACGGTGGGCAATCCTGCGTGCCATATCCTTTTCAGGACGAATGACCCTTGTGGCACCGATCTTCTCAAGTACCTTCTGATGATAAATGCTTGAAGCCTTGACCCAGATTTCTTTGACACCAAGGTCGCTAAGAATAATCGTCGTTAAAATACTTGCTTCAATGTTTTCTCCGAACGACACGACAACCAGATCAAAATTCCGGATTCCTGCGCGAAGAAGCAGCTGCTCATCCTGTGCATCCCCGTGAACCACATGAGTAGCAAGATTCACGTATTTATCAACCAGCTCTTCATCACGATCCATTGCGAACACTTCCGCACCTATTTCATGGAATTCCTCTACAAGATGACCTCCAAAACTCCCGAGGCCAAGCACTGCAAATTGTTTTTTCATTCAGATCCTTCTTTCTCCCGTATGTTGGCATACAAAAAACCACAAGGAGGACATTCCTGTGGTTGGCTGCTTTCACACAAGTCAGTTCTCTTAATCGCCTGCGAGGTTAGCTGACGGGTTAGGGATTAAGAGTTCCCTGTCTGATTAGACTTCACCCCATGTGCGCAAGGCACGCCGGTTCCCCCGCTCCTGCTTTTCAGGATTAAGCGGTTTTCATGTATTCTGAGAGATAGTTTACTCCCCTTAATCTCAGGAGTAAAGAGGGGAAATGAAATTTTTTATTTCTTTACGATCCAAGCCTTGATCAATCTGATATGCTTAGCTCTGAAATCACAGGAAAGACCGGGCCAAGCAAAGGCACCGGTCTTGAAATATTTTTCATGAAACAATTCTTGTTAAAGTATCTTTAAGGCTGTTAATAAACATAACCTTTCCTGCAATTTCTTTTTGGTGTAACTGGGGTACATGCTCTGGTCTAATTCCGGTAATACTGCAGGTTGCCCCCAGTAATGAGCAGTTTTTCAACAGAAGACTGAATTCCTCCACACCATCATCTGTTATTTTACCGACAGCCTGAAGATCAATGATCAATTCATCAATCTGCTCGTCATAAAGCTGTTTTAAAATCCGGTCTTTATTTGATAAAATCAGCTCAATATTTAAATCTCCAAATATCGGTATCAGCACAACATTTGGTGTTAAATGAATGACTGCCGTCGATAGCTCCTGAATTCTGATCAGAGACTTTTCAAGCTCATTCTTTTTCAGAATCAGCTCCATATCGCTTTCTTCCAACCTGCGCCTGTGTTCATTAACAGAATGCATCAGCTTTAGCATCATTTGATCCTGCTGCTGCATCAGCACGGTACCTTCCTGACCATCCCACTTAATATGAAGGATATAAGATGAGATAATCCCTTCTGTAGTGACAAGGTTCAACTCGACCTTTTCATCGTACTGAGTTGACATAAATTTCTGTGCCTTCTCGCGACTTTCCACGTCAACCCAATCTAAAAAAGAGGGAGCATGGCCAAATAATTGTCTGGCATCCTCTGAAGCTTCTAAAATGGTTAAATCCTGAGACATTTTAAAAGCGGGAAGAGGCATCGTATCAAGTGTGATCAAGTTACTCTTCCTTTCTGTTCCGGCCGGCAAACCAGGACGTCAGTCCATTGCCATCCTTAATAAGGGTTACTCTTTCTTCAGGTACATTTTGCAGCGACTGCTCGGGATAGGTTAGAAAACGGCCGCCAATCAGCAACTCAACTGAAGGAAAACGCTCCATTAATCGCTGGATATAGGAAGGTACCTTCTCTCCCTGTTTGATCATACTGGCTGATACCCCCATAACATCCGGTTCCCAGTTCACAGCCATAGACAATGCATACTCAACTGGAAGATTTGCACCCATCATGCGCACAAGATATCCTTTTTCCTCAAAAATCTGCGCAATCATCCGGATACCAAGATCATGTTCTTCCTGTTCTACACAAAAGAAAAGCGCTCGCCCCTGATCCTGAGGCTGGCCTTGTATTCTCGGCAATAAGACTTCATGCTTATAACGCGACATCGTAAAATCACACGTCGTTGTAGCCAGATGTTCATCAGCTACTGAGATCTCATTCTCCTGCCAGAGCCTCCCAATTTCAACCATCGCAGGAGTCATAACGTGATAATAGATTTGTTCTGTAGTCTGACCTGCATTCACACATTCCTGCACCATGGACCAGCAGGCATCCTGATCCCCATTCAACAGTGCTTCAGTAAATTTTGCTGTAGACAACTCCATTTAATTCACGCCTTCCGATCTCTTTATCATCGATTCTTTATCTCTAGCTTCTTCTCAAATTGTCAACTTTTAATCGGTAAAAGTCAAATCATACTGGCTACAAATAAAAGGAATTGATGTATTTTATTAAAAACGCATGATATTCATCAAAATGATCGTGATAATTATTAAAAGGCAATAAAAAAGCTGCATGCTCACATAAGGAGCGCGCAGCCTGATTATTTATTCACTCTTCGTTGCCGGTTTCATTCAAACAGACTGAACGCCTTCCAGTCCAACATCACTGATGATCCTGGTATACCCACTTCCCACGGTACATCGTGACTTCCTCAAGTTCAACATTCAATTCCTTTGCAAACTTGCGGAGCTTTTTAATTTCACCAGGCGTCACAAAGCTAAGGACTGTTCCCTCTGCGCCAGCTCTGCCTGTCCGACCTGAGCGGTGAATATATTGGTCAAGATTCTCAGCAGCATCCATGTGGATCACATACGTGACATCCTGGATATCAAGTCCGCGTGTAGCTACATCAGTAGCTAACAGCAATGGAAGCTCGCCCTTTCTGAACTTTCTCATAGATGCAGCACGCTCTTCTTTTGATAAATCACTATGCAGCACAGCAATTTCAAGGTTCTTATAGTTGAGCTTTTCAGCAGCTGTCATCACATCAAGCACTTCCTGCATAAAGGCAAGTGATTTTTCTTTTTTCATCGCGTCCATCCGGACCATACGCCGGATCATATCCACTTTTTCACGGGCCTCACACACCATAAACTGATGGCGTACTTTGCCCTGTTTCACTTCTTCTCTTCCCACGCGAACCACTTCAGGTTCATTCATAATCTCTTGTCCGTGCTTCACAACATCTTCAGACAAGGTCGCTGAAAACATGGCAAGCTGCCTTTGATCTGCTAGTGTGCTTTTCACAATCTGTCCGATTTCATCCTGATGCTCAGGTAAAAACAGCTGATCCGCCTCATCAAGGATGATCGTCTTCACCTCATGCATTTTCAGCTTTTTTTGCTTAATCAATTCGTGAATTCGACCCGGCGTGCCTACAATCACATGAGGCTGCTTCTTCAATTTCTCAAGCTGTCTTTTCGGATTCGCTCCACCAATGATCGAAGCAGCTTTCAAGCCTGCATCCTTTCCCCACTGCTGAAGAACATCAAGAATCTGCATGGATAACTCCTTCGATGGCGCCAAAATAATTGCCTGCGGAAGCTTTTGTGAAGCGTTCAGATTTTCTATTAAAGGAAGAACATAAGCAAGTGTCTTTCCTGTTCCAGTCGGTGATTCTGCAATGACATCTTTTCCTTCTTTTAATAATGGGATAACCTGCTTTTGGACAGCCGTCATTTCAGTAAACCCGGCCTCTTCCCATTTCTTTTGCGTTAACTCTAACATCTCTTTCCACTCTCCGTTCATTTCGATACGATTAATTGTATCATTCCTGGAGAAATTACGCACAGTCTGATCAATATCAGTTTATATGATTGACTTTCCTACAAAACCGTGCCGGGGACATCCTCAGACTCCCTGTGGCTCACCATGCGGTCACGTAAAGCGGAGGATGTTCCCGGCACGATTCTGATTAAAAGATGCTATGCATTTTAGAAAGAATAAAAAAGTGCCGGGTCATTCCGTAGACTCCTGCGGCAGTGAAGCGACAGGTGAGACAGATGTGCGCAGCACAGCTGGCTCACCGCGCGGCCACAGAAAAGCGTAGGCGGGCGTTTAGGGACGTACAAACTGGACTGTCCTCGACGAAGATAAAGGAAACACAGCGAACGAAGTGAGCTGATGTTGACTTATCGTACGAGAGGACGGGAAGTTTGCTAGTCCCTGCCCGTCGTAGCTGGACACAAAAGAAAGCGAAGGAATGACCCGGCACGGTTTTCAAATTAGTTCTTTTCAAATCAAAGAGCAAGCTGTTCCTTCAACTGATTCTTCTGAAGATCCGCATAAAAACCATTACGCTTCATCAATTCATCATGATTACCGCGCTCAATCAGTTGGCCGTTATTCAGCACCAGAATCTGATCCGCATTCTGAATTGTATTTAACCGGTGCGCAATGACAAAGCTCGTTCTGCCTTTCATCAGTGTCTCAAGCGCTTCCTGAATCTTAATCTCAGTCACCGTATCAATGCTGCTGGTCGCTTCATCTAATATGAGCAGGTCGGGGTCCGCAAGCATCGCACGGGCAATGGCAAGAAGCTGTCTCTGTCCCTGACTGATACCTTCTCCATCTGCCTTCAACACCGTATCGTATCCCTCAGGCATTTTGCGGATAAAGCTGTCAGCATTCGCAAGCAGGGCTGCTTTTTCCACTTCCTCATCCGATGCAGTCAAACGGCCATAGCGGATATTTTCGCGAATGGTCCCCTGAAAAAGAATGGAATCCTGAAGCACAAATGCCATATGACTTCTCAGACTGGATCGTTTGATCATAGAAATGTCTTTTCCATCGATGCGAATCTCTCCTCCGGTCGGATTGTAAAAACGCGAAAGAAGATTAATAATGGTCGTTTTCCCTGCTCCGGTCGGTCCGACAAGTGCAATCGTTTCACCTGGCTTAGCTCGAAACGACACATGATTTAAAATGAGCTCATCCGCTTCATAAGAGAACATAACATCCTCGAAAGACACATTTCCTGAAATTTTATCAATCTCCACTGCGTCCTTCTCATCCTTACGCTCTTCATCTTCATTCATAATGTCAAACACCCGCTCAGCCCCTGCTACGGCAGACAGCAGCGTATTAAACTGGTTAGCCAGATCATTCAGCGGACGGGTAAATTGTCTTGAATACTCTACAAAGATGACAATCACTCCGATGGAAATATCCCCTCTCAGCGCAAGCAGGCCCCCGACGAGCGCAATCACAGCAAAGCTCAGGTTGTTTAAAAAGTTCATCAGCTTCGGAATAAATCCTGAGAATGTCTGCGCCCAGAAGCCCGCAAGTCTGAGTTTTTCATTTTTTTCTTCAAACTGTTCGATCACGCAGTCTTCCTGTGAAAAAGTTTTAATGATTTTCTGTCCCGATAATGTCTCCTGAATATAACCGTTCATGTCTCCCAGGTTTCGCTGCTGTTCTTTAAACAGACGGCCTGTCCGATTTGTAATCCATTTAAGCCCTAGAAACATAGCCGGAATGACAAGTACTGTAATCAGGGTCAGCAGCGGACTTAAATAAAGCATTACGCCGATTGTGCCGACGAGTGTAAGCACGCTCGATACAATCTGAATCACAGAGCTGTTTAACGTTGAGCTCACATTTTCCATATCATTCGTCACACGGCTCATCAGTTCCCCGTGCTGGCGCTTATCGAAAAACGGGATCGGCAGCTTCTGCAGGTGCTCAAAAAGCTGTGTTCTCATCGTAAATACAGTCTGCTGTGCGATCCTTACCATCCACATGGCCTGGAACCACATACTTAGCGAGTAAACGACATAAACAACTGCCAAAACAATGATCAGTTGAACTAATCCCCCCGAGTCACCTGTTACGATAAAATCATCAATCCCCATCCCGACAAGATAAGGGCCAAGCAGTGACATGGCTGAACTGATTAAAACCATGAGCATAACAAGACTGAGCTTCCCTTTACTCATCGCAAGGTAGTGCCAGATTTTCTTTAGTGTTCCGCCGAAATCATCGGCTTTTTTCTTTTGACCAGATGAACCTGCTGTATCAATTTCACTCAAACGGCGACGTTTATATTGAAAAGGTCTAACGATTTCCTTTAGCAACTGAGCCCACCTCCGTTCCAGTCTGAGATTGAACGATTTTCTGATAAAGTTCAGATGTTTTTAACAGCTCCTGATGTGAACCCTCTGCAATCAGCTTTCCATCATCAATCAGCAGAATGCGGTCTGAAGCGATCGTTGTACTGATCTTCTGCGTAATCATGATCGTCGTACAATTATATTCTTCAAGTGCTTCAAGCAGCTTGGCCTCGGTTTTCATATCAAGGGCACTCGTACTGTCATCCAGTAATAAAATAACCGGCTTTTTAACAAGCGCACGCGCAATGGAAAGTCGCTGCTTCTGACCACCGGAGAGATTAACACCTTTTTGTCCAAGAATAGTCTCATACTGTTTTGGCAAGCCCATGATCGTATCATGAATCTGCGCACGCTTAGCCGCTTCCTGTACTTCTTCAAGGGTTGCGTGCTCATTTCCCCACCGGATATTTTCGGCAATCGTCCCTGTAAACAGCATTGCTTCCTGTGGAACGAAACCAATCTGACTGCGTAAATCCTTTAACGTAATATCATAAATCGGCTGATCATCTATTCTAATTTCCCCGCCGGATACATCGTATAGTCTCGGAATCAGCTGGAATATCGTTGATTTACCAGAACCTGTTCCGCCTAAAACCGATATCCTTTCTCCCGGATTCACTTTAAAAGAAAGCTGGTCCAATACTTTTACAGACGTTTCAGGATAGACAAAATCAACATTCCGGAATTCAATTTTTCCATTTTTGATTACAAAAGAATGACTGGCCTCATGATCTGCCAGATCAATATCGGTATTCAGCACCTCGGTAATCCGCTCACTCGATGCTTTTGCACGGGAAAACACCATAATAATCATCGTGACGATCGACAGTGCCCCTGTCATCCGGGTCGCATAGTTGACGATTGCGACGACTTCTCCTACTGTCGCCCCATTCGTCTGTACCTCGATACTTCCATACCACAGAATCACGAGGATACTTAAATTCATCAGCAATAAAATAACCGGCATCGTGACTTCAATCAGCCTCAGAGCTGAAACCGTCTTTTCCATCAGCTGTTCGCTGGACTGTCTGAATCGCTTGATCTCATGTTTACCACGTAAAAATGCTTTAATGAGCCGCATTCCGATCAGATTTTCCTGCATGACATTATTGACATGATCCAGACGTGCCTGAACGGATTTAAACAAGCTCCCTGCCTTACTCATCACCACAATCAAAAATAAGACAAGGACCGGAACGGATATCACCAGCACGAGCGCCAAAAATGGATTAACCAAAAGTGCCATAATCACACTTCCGATCACCAGCAGCGGAGCTCTCATCATAATCCGCAAACTCATAAACACTGTATTCTGAAGCATCGTGACATCATTTGTCAGTCTGGTAATCAGCGAGGAAGTCGGGAAGACACTGAAATTTGAAAACGAGAAAGCCTGCACTTTTTTATACAGCGCTTCTCTTATATCAAACCCAAAGCTCTGACTGACATGAGAGGAATAAAAAGAGTTTGTCACCCCAGCCGCAAAGGCGGCTAATGAACAGGCAACGAGAATGCCTCCCCAGAACATAACGGACCCCAGATCATTCTGCTGAATGCCCTGGTCAATAATATAGGAAATTAATAAAGGCTGGACTAGCTCGACTGCAAGCTCCGTCAGCATTAAGGAAAGCGCAATGATAATGGCAATCCGGTACGGTGTTAAAAATGAAGTGATTTTTGTCATAGCGCTACGTCCTTCCAAACTCATTTGATTCACGAAATAGATACCGTTACTTTACCATATTTTTTGAATATTTCGGAGAATTAAGCATTAAAAAGTCAGACTCATGTGCCTGAGTCTGACTTTTTGATATCCTGCTCCGCATTAACGACAGGGATTCTTTTTTGATAAAACCTGACTTTAACCAAATCCCTCGTCTTTTTGCGTGTCAGGACATATAGCGTATCCCCCTCTTTAATTCTTGTATTCCCAGTAGGTGTCAGGATTTTCTGATTTCGGATAATTGCTGTAATCAGCGTATGCTTCGGTAGTGTAATATCAACGAGCTGATATCCTGCTACAGCAGAATCCTTCGGAATTGTCAGTTCAACCATTTCCGATTCAGTTTTTCCAAGAGAAACAAGTTCAAGGCTGTATGGACTTGGCGGGACTTCTTCACCTGCAAGCCCAAGTTTATTTCCAAGCCACGATAATGTTCCACCCTGAATCAGCGCTGAAGTCAATACAACGAAAAAAACTGTATTAAAAATCAGCAAAGCATTTTCTACTCCTGCTACAATCGGGTAGGTAGCCAGTACGATCGGTACGGCTCCCTTCAACCCTGCCCAGGATATGAACACTTTTTCTTTCGTTGAATATTTCATACCAATCATACTAAGAAAGACACCAACCGGACGGGCAATGAGCATTAGAATTAGTGATAAGAGAATGCCCTGCCAGATCACATCAAGCAGCTGGTTAGGAAATACGAGAAGACCGAGCATAATAAACATAACAATCTGCATCATCCATGCAAAACCTTCATTGAAACGGAGAATTGAATGACGATACGTCAGGTCATGATTTCCTACCATAACTGCCATAACATAAACTGCAAGAAGCCCGCTTCCATTTATAAAAGTAGTTCCCGCATAAGTAAAAATAGCAAAAGACAGAGCAAGCACCGGGTACAAACCAGAAGCATCAAGGTTAATCTTATTAATCACAACAGCCGTGGTTCTCCCCAGCACCAGCCCCGCTACAAGGCCGATCGACATCTGCATAACAAAGCCGCCAATTAACGATAAAACAGAGGTATCCGGGAACTGGATAAGTTCAATGAACATAATCGTTAAAAAGACAGCCATCGGATCATTCGTCCCGGATTCTGCTTCGAGCGTAGATGTTAAGCGTTCTTTTATGTTTTTACTCCCCAAAACTGAGAATACAGCAGCAGCGTCAGTGGATCCTACAATAGCTCCAAGCAATAGGCCTTCAAGCCAGCTCAAATCCAGGATTAAAACGGCAGCTAGACCAACCAGCCCGGAAGTGATCACAACCCCCAGCGTCGCAAGGGATGCAGCCGGACCAATCACAGGGCGGATACTTTGCCACTGAGTCTGCGTACCACCTTCAAATAAAATGATAATAAGAGCAAGAATTCCGACTAACTGAACAAATTCAGTATTATCAAAGTAAATAAATTCACTTAGCAGCATACCTGCAAGTAAGAAGAGAACGAGAGAGGGCATTCCTAAACGAGAGGAAAATTTAGTGGCAACTACACCGATGATTAACATCACAGCCATCAGAAAAATCAAACCATCAACCGTAAAATCCACAGACTCACTCCTTTGCCATTACTTATCTTTATTATATCAAAGTTGTATTTACAATACTTTTAACAAGTCCCCGGTAACAAGAAGAAAAAGTATTTATAAATAATTGTGTGTGTTTTGAATGACTGTTCAGGTGGCTAATTGTATAAGGTAGACTCATTTGCAGGACTGACGATTTTTTGTGATGGAGATGAATTCTTAATTTCACAAGCATACGGTAGAATAAACCTTCTTCCTGCCTTGCCTCACCATCAGCAATAAAAAACGCCGGAATCTTCTTAGAAGTCCCGGCATCATCTTAATCACTTTATTCACCTGCAAATGCTTCAACCAGCGCATTTCCGTATTCAGGCAGATCCGGCGGACGACGGCTTGAAACAATATGACCGTCCACAACGACCGCTTCATCATGCCAGATCGCACCGGCGTTTGTCATATCATCCTTAATGCCAGGCGTACTCGTCACATTCACCCCATCAAGAATACCAGCCGAAATCAGTACCCAGCCCGCATGGCAAATCTGGCCGATGACTTTTTTATGCTGATTCATATGACGGACCATCTCAAGCACCTCAGGATATCTTCTCAGCTTATCCGGGGACCAGCCGCCAGGGACTAAAATTCCATCATATTCATGCACATGAATATCTGTAAATGCATAATCACTTTCAGCAGGAACACCATACTTCCCCTTATACGTTTCGCCCGCTTTTTCACCTACAAGATGAACGACCGCACCCTCACCTCTGAGACGCATAACCGGAACCCACAGCTCCAGATCCTCAAAATCATCACTGACAAGCGCAATCACTTTTTTATCCTTCAGCTTCACATTAAATCCCTCCTGTTTTCTCTCTCACATACAATCCATAACCTGTTTCATGTATACTGAAACTATAGTAAAGGAAAGGCAGGAATACAAATGATGAACATTACCGCTTATACAGTGGAGAAGATAAACGATCCATTCGGCATTTTAACAGGTGACCGTTACGAATTTATGATCGAAATCGAAGTCGAGGAAGATGATGAGCTTTTCATGGAAAACGGCGTTGTCGTAAAAGCACTCTATAAAGTAGAAGACGGAGAAGAAAAATTCCTCAAATACGACCTCATGGAACGCAACACAGAAAACGTTCTCGACTTTGAACTCGAAGACGAGGAAATCAACTTCATCCAAACGTTCTGCAGCGAACACTGGCAGGAAGCAGAAGAAGAATAATCATGTAAAGATCCCTTGAACAGGGGTCTTTATTTATTGGCTTTGTTAAAGTCTAATGTTGTTTTAACTATTGTTAAACTGCTTCCAAATAAATTGGAGCCGTTTGATAGTTGCATTAAAATTTCATTTAATAATATCTATTCAAGATTAAATTCACTTTTTTTCAATGTTTTTTCAAAATAGTCCTTCATATCATTATTAACAAATGAATATGTATTTTTCTCATTAGAAACATAAAATATACCTTCTTTATAATAAACTATTACGTTGTTATTGTTTTTCATTTCAAACGATACACCAGCCAAAGTTTCAGGAATTTCATTTTCAAGTAATATAGTTTCTTCTGAAACAGAATTAAACCATTTTATCAGCAATTTGGCTTCTTTTTCAGTAGTATCTATATGAGAATTAAGATGTTCAATTGAGACACCACCACCACCATTTTCAACCTTATAATATTCTTGGAACATCACAATTTCTTCTATCTTATCAAGTGAAATTGGTTGATGGACCAATCTGTCGTTATTTGAAGTAAATGCTATTAGCGCTATGACAAGAACAGGAATTGTCAATATCAATAACTTTTTCATATAAACCTCCTTGTTAAAATCGTTCATTTATAGGAAATCGTTATTTAGTAAACATAGATTACCTTAGCCTATCAGATGTTTCGACAATTGGAATTAAATTTCCTTCTAACGGCAACTTGGGCTGCTCTATCAACAGCTTACATCTCTCCACTCCTATAGAAATCCAGTAATGATTCCATCCACTCCCCTACTACCCAACAGACTAAAGATATTGATTGAGCTCTAAGCAATAGGGTCATATATTTTATTTTTTTACAATTTATGCGAAGTTTCATTTACTATGCTATAAGATTACTTGGATAACATAGGGACGGGACCATTCGGAGACTCCTGTGGCGGAAAGGGACAGGTGAAACCGACTGTGCGCAGCACAGCCGGGTTCACCGCCCGGCCACGGAAAGCGTAGAATGGTCCCGTCCCGGTTCTTTTCAATTCAGAAAATTCCCTTTCTTCAAAATCTCTTCTTGACTCGAAATAACTAATCATCTAATCTAAATAGGAGTTATATATCATTACTTTATCCCTATTTAACTGGAAGGAAGGGTGACAACATGATGAGATCGGTAGGCCAAAAGCTTGTATTAGCATTCGTAATTGTCGCGTTGGTTTTCGCAGCCTCTGGAGTATATTCTTACATAAACATGCGTTCAATGAGTGCTACTTTTGAAGAAGTAACAGAATCTCTATTCGAAACCCGGGCAACCGTTCTGGAAATGCAGGCAGGAGTCCAGGAACAAAATAGTCAGTACCGTGGATTTTTATTAACTTCACAATCCATTTACCTTGACCGGTTTTACGCATTAAATGAGTCGACAGCAAAGCTTGGTGAAGAGCTGTCAGGAATGATTGATGATGCTGCCTCAAAGGAAATCCTGACTTCCATTATTGATAAAAACAGCGAGCTATTACGCATTGGGGAAAGTATGCTTGAGACTTTCGAAACGCGTCCGGAAGTAGCACGCGTTCAGGCAACAGGTTCTATGACTCCACTCGCCAATCAGTTAAACGATGACGTCGATGCAATGATCATCAACATAGATGAGCAAATCAGCGCAACACTTGAGGCTTCAAATGAATCAATGGCACAATCGCGATTGTTTTCAGCTATTACGATGGGGCTTGCCTTTATTTTAGCGGTTGTCCTGGGACTTATCCTGACTTCAAGATTAACAAAGCCGTTAAAAGCCATGACTGAAATGGCAGAGCGCGTTGCCAAAGGAGATCTTACAGATAATCCTACACCGTTAAAAGGAAAAGATGAGATGGCAAAACTTCAGCATTCATTTATTGCGATGCAGGATAATCTGAAATTGCTGATCCGTAATATCTCACTGAACGCCTCTCAGGTAGCTGCTTCATCCGAGGAGCTTTCAGCCAATGCTGAGCAGACATCACGTGCTACTGAACAGACGGCAGGATCTATTGAGAGCATTTCACGCGGATCAGAAGAACAGGTTCAGGCAGCGGATCAGAGTGTGAATGCGCTGGCAGACGTCACAGGAGGCATCCAGACCATTGCCGCAAGCTCAGAAGTAATTGAAAATTATTCTGCTGAATCTCTTCGTCACGCAAATGAGGGTGGAACACTTGTAGAAAAAACGGTTCATAATATGGAATCCATTCATCAGTCAGTCGGAGAATCTGATAAAGCCATTCAGGGATTATCTGCACGTACTAATGAAATCGGTTCAATCCTGGAAGTGATCCGTGGAATCGCAGACCAGACGAACCTGCTTGCACTGAATGCAGCAATCGAAGCAGCACGTGCCGGAGAACACGGTAAAGGTTTTGCAGTGGTAGCGGATGAGGTTCGAAAACTGGCTGAACAATCAGCAGGATCCACACACAAAATCAACGACCTGATCTCAGAAATGCAGAAAGATTCTCAGCATTCAGTTGATACAATGGATCATGTAAAATCAGAGGTTCAGCGCGGTATTACCTCTGCTCAGGAGACAAGAGAAAAGTTCAGCCTGATTATCGGATCTGTCAAACAAATGACTTCTCAAATTGAACAGATGAACGCAACCGCTCAGGCGATTGCTTCCAAATCAGACGAAGTGACTGTAATCGTCGGTAACATGACTGGCATCGCACAACAAACAAACGACCATTCAGCCAGCGTCAGCGCAGCCGCCCAGCAAACCCTTGCTTCTATGGAAGAAGTAACATCATCCGCTGCAGCACTGACAGGGATGGCAGAAGAGCTTCAATCACTGATTGGCACATTTGAATTACCAGACGAAACTGCACAGGCTGATGATTTGTTTGAAGAAGACCTGGAAGAAACAGATGTTGAAGACGAGTTTAGATCTTCAGAAGAACCTGAATCGACTGAGTCTTTGGAGGATGAGAAAGCTTCATAAATACAAAATGAGAGTCCCCATCCCGGCGGACTCTCATTTTTTAATCGAAAATTTTTATTTTTTCATTTGATTCGATCCATTGAGGGTAAAATTGAAATTCTAGTGAAATTGGGTTTTCATAATCAACTGTCTCAAAACTCATATCAAACATCGAAACCTCTCCTGCAGAATAACGGATTCCACTTCTGGATATGTCCACCTTGTTACCATTTGCATCAATAGCCTGGCTGAATAGACCATAAGGAAACTCCTTACCACTCTTCTCTATTTCAATTAATTTGCGTTCTATTGAAGTAATCTCAAACGGAAAATTTTCAGGCTTCTTTATGATCTTTTTTTGCTCCGTGTCAATAATGAGACTTGATTCGTCCTTATCAATTACCTGTATTTCTCCCAGCATTAAGTAAAGTTCCTCCGGCATTTCAAAATAATTGCTCTGAAGCAGCAAATTATCACCTGTTGAATAGACACCGTTCGAGACCTTTCCCCACTCGTCTCCATCTTCATTGACCATTTTCATATTTTCAAAAGTCAGCAGCTTCAGATCGTTTTCATCGAGAGCCTCAAGTTCAACGATGGCCCTGATTGGCGTGATTTTGATGTTTTGTATATTGACTTTTTGCTCTTCTACCACTACAACTTGATTGAGGTCAAATTGCTTTGTTTCAAGAGGTTCACCTGTCAAAGAAACTGGAATGGATAGTGTTTCTTCATCAATCTCAAACTCAATTGTAAAGTCATTCAATTCGGTTTTATCTTCAAAGATCAAGTTCCACATACCAGTATAGGTTTTGTTGTCATTACTGGCATCAAGACCTGGTCCGGAACTCGACGCTAACATGCTGAGTCCATCCGGACCTGCAATGTTTGTTGGCCATACATTAAAATTCTCCTTCGCCTCATCCAGCTCAATCGTATAAAACAACACCAGCCCATACTCATCATAAATCGCTGAATCGATTGTCACCTTTACACCGTCAATCGATCTTGAAACGCCAATAGGCTCCATATATTCGTTATCAACAGCGGATTGTAGACCGCGGTCATAACGGATGAGTTCAACAATCCTCTCCATTCCGGGAATAGAGGCAATGTGCCCGGCCATGACAGGAGATACCCTGACTGTCATGATGAAAGTAATCAGAAAAACCGCTGCCGCCACAGCCGGTAACATCCATTTAGAACTGCGCTTTTTCTTCTTCGCCAGTCTGATCCCTTCGAATATGGCGCCCTCCAGCTTTTCTTCCGGAATCTCAAGACGCTGAATTTTGTTCTTATATTCGTTTAGCCGTTTTTCTTCTTCCTGGAACATGATGGTCATCTCCTTTCTCCATCCAATTTCTTAATCGTCCAAGTGCTTTATACAAACGCGTTTTGATTGTTCCTTCCGAGACGTCCAGAGACTCAGCTACCTCTCGGATCGTCAAGTCACATATGTACTTCATGTGCAGCAGCTCCCGTTCTTCAAAAGAAAGCTGTTCGAGTGCTTCGTTTGTATTAATAAACGAAAGATCTTCTTCGGAAGCCAATAGCTGATCATTTACTTCAGTCTGAATGATCCGTTTCTTCTTTTTCAGTTCATCCTGACAGACGTTAATCGTAATTCGTATCAGCCACGTTTTACAGTAAGCCGGCTCCTTCAGCTTTCCGATGGAGCGGTATGCCCTGTAGGTCACTTCCTGAATCGCCTCCACTGCATCATCTTCGTTTTTCAGATAAGCGTATGCCGTTTTATATAAATCAGTTCTAACTTCTCTGATGATCGAGATGAAGGCATCGTCGTCTCCTTTTATTGCTTTCCCGGCCATTGATTCTAAATCCATTCGCCTCCCCCTCTCACTCTCTTTCTAATCATTAGACCCAGCTGCTCCAAAAATAGTTTTGTTTTTTTTCATAAAAACAGAAACCTTTCCCTTTTTTCTCCGTATAAGGTATTGTAGCAGGAAAGACAGTGATAAAGGATGATGATCAGATGAGCTTGTTTAAACGCCTGTTTGGCGGAAAAGAACCTGCACGGCCTGAGGTGGAGGAACGATCAGTGATGAACCTCAAAGTGAAAGACATCGTGACTTACGACCTTCAGGATTATGAAGTGGTTGGAAAGCTTTCGTATAATGATCACGGATTCAAGTGGACAGCGTATCAGCTGCAGGGTGTTCAGGATGTGATCTGGCTGAGTGTGGAAATGGATGATGAGCTTGAGCTTGGCATTTACAAAAAAGCGACACTTAAGCTGCAGGAGCCGCTGCCAAAAGAAATCGAGTATGAGGGAACCATTTATTATTTAGACGAAAAGGGTGAAGCCATCGTAAAGGGTGAAGGCCGCAGTCAGAACGTAGATGGTGTAAGATGTAAGTACGCCGAATACTACGATGAAGAAGATGAAAAAGCGCTATCCGTTGAAATATGGGGCGGAGATGTTGAAGCGAGTACCGGTTACAGTATAGAAGAATATGAAATAAAAATTATAGCAGGATCAAATTAAATTTTAGGAGGAATTGACATGTTTCAATTTTTTAAACGAGTAAAAACCGTTGTAGGAGCAGAATTAAATTCAATGCTGGATAAAGCTGAAGATCCGGTAAAAATGCTGGATCAGTTTATGCGTGATATGGAAGCGGATATTCGCGAGGTGGAAACAGCTGTTGCCAAACAGATCGCAAACGAAAAGCTGCTTCAAAAGAAAGTGGAAGATGCACAGAGCATGATGAAAAAGCGTGAAGATCAGGCAATGAAGGCGATCGAAGCAGGTAATGAAGATCTTGCCCGCCGTGCGCTTGAAGATAAGAAAAACCATGCAGATCAGGCTGCTTCTCTTGAAGAGTCGTATGCACGTGCAAAAGAAGATGTTGCCGTTCTTCGATCAAAGCTGGATGAAATGAAAAAAGAATACAATGAAATGAAGCTTAAAAAGGATTCGTTAAAAGCACGTGCTGAATCAGCTAAAACACGGACGAAGATGAATCGTACACTGTCAGGAATCGGTTCGGATGAGTCCCGTGGCGGGTTCGAAAGAATGGAAGAAAAAGTACTTCAGTTCGAAGCTGAAGCGGAAACAAGTGAAGATATGCGCCAGTCAAACCGCAGCCTTGATGACGAGTTCGATGCACTCGATAACAGTGTAGATGATGAACTAGCTGCACTTAAGAAGAAAATGGGTAAAGAGTAATTGTTTTAACAAAGAAAACAACATCAGGGGGTATGAATGCCGGAAGATTCTTGGAATCATCTGGCATCATCCCCTCTTTTAGGTTATGATTCTCTTAGAAAGGACGGTGAGAATATGAAACGGTCCATGGTATCCATCTTAATCGTTGCCGTTATGCTATTTCTAGCTGCATGCGGAAACGGCGGATCGATTTTTAAAGACGGAATCAGCGATTATATCAGTACTACATACCCTCTTTACGATACGATATCAAGTGCCGCTAACACGGACCAGTATGCCAGCGTTTATCAGGCGGAAGGACGTGATCTCGCTGCTGTGTCTGACGAGCTGCAAAATCACGAAACTCCCGAAGAAATAAGTGAAATCCGGGATGGCAAACAAATCCTGGTTTATGATGACCTGTTTGTTACGCTTACTGAATCTGAGGAAAATGCGTCTGATACGATGATTGAAGTCGCGGAAGAAGAATTTGCCCGTGATAATTATCGCCCTTCATTCTTTGAAGGTTATCTGCTGGCATCCCTTTTAAATACCCGTTTTGGTTCAGGATGGTCCACCAGCAGAAGTCAGGACTGCAATCTTTATCCTGAACGCTGTTATGGAGGCTACAATTCATCTGGCACATACGTAGGTAAAAATGCAATCCCGACGATTCGCGGTTCGAGTAATCGCGGCGGCGGAATCGGCTCAGGAAAATAATAACTCGATATGGAAAGGAGACTGAAAAATGAACGCATTTCTTTTAACGATTATGTATTTTGCTATCGCAGTCGTTGTTGTACTCATTGGAATTGTGATTTTTGAACTTTTAACAAAAAAATATAAAGACTGGGATGAGGTTCTTGCCGGTAATAAAGCGGTAGCGCTCTCGATCAGCGGTAAAATCATCGGAATCTGTATCATTTTAGCTTTTGCCATTTATCACAGCTTTGCCGTATGGGAAACGTTAATCTGGGGTGGACTCGGAGTTGCCCTTCAGCTGATTGCTTATCTGTTATTCGAACTGTTTACTCGTAAATTCTCTGTTGAAGAGCAGCTTCATAAAGGCAATCTCGCAGTAGGAATCATCAGTTTTGGAGTATCTGTAGGTCTTGCATTTGTCATTGGTGCGTCGATTACATAATTAAAAGCGGTTAGGAGCTTCACCATGAAGACAATCAATGAACTCGGTATCCGCCAGAGTAAGACGATCTACTGGGCGTCCGGAATTGTCTCCATCTGCGGAATTATCTTTGAAGTATTATTTGGAGCTGCAGGCTCTTACATTTTAGGAGATGGTGTGAAGCAGTACACGCTCACCATCTCACTTTTTTTAACCGGAATGGGAATCGGGGCATCGATCAGTGAACGAGTGACAAAAAATCTGATCCCCTCCTTCATCTGGATTGAATATGCGATCGGGTTGATTGGCGGACTGTCCACCTTTTTATTTTTTGGTGTGACAGCCTTTCTGCCTGATGGCACGGATGCGATCTTTCTCTATACCATTACGCTGCTCGTTGGCGGCTTAACCGGACTTGAGCTTCCGATTCTGATTCGTAAAGCTAATGAGATTGGCGTTACGCTTAGAAAAAGTACCGCACGCGTTCTATTTTCTGACTATGCCGGCGGTTTGATCGGCGGACTGTTGTTTGTCTTTTTACTCAGACCTGAATTCGGTCTTGTAAAGTCTGCTTTCGTTGTCGGTCTGATCAATGTCGCTGTTGCGCTTTGGGTGCTGTTTTATTTCAGAAAAGAGATCAAAAGGTTCCGCCTTCATCTGACAGCAGGAATCGGATTTTTCATTATTTTGTTTTCAGGTATATTCTGGGGCGAGGAAATGGCGTTTTCTTTTGAACAGCGGCTGTATCGTGATCCAATCGTGTATCATGAGCAAACGGATTATCAGCAGATTATCCTCACTAAGGAACAGGGAGATGTCCGCCTATTTTTAGATGGACAGCTTCAGATGAGTTCAACAGATGAATACCGCTATCACGAAACACTTGTACATCCAACAATAGCAGCAACTGATTCTCCTGAAAAAGTACTGGTCTTAGGTGGCGGAGATGGCCTCGTATTACGTGAGCTGTGGAAATATGATGACATAGAGTCCGTTGATCTCGTTGATCTGGACCCGGCAGTTGTAGATCTCGCTTCTACTCACTATGACCTTTCCCGTCTCAATGAAAATGCTTTTGAGGATGAGCGTGTAACCGTTCATCATGCAGATGCTTTTTCATTTATGGAAAGTGTCGATGACTTCTATGATGTGATCATAGTCGACCTGCCTGACCCAAATAATGAATCACTGAACAAGCTTTACACGTTGCAATTTTATCAGCTCCTTCGAAATGCACTGGAGCCAGGTGGCGCGATCATGATTCAATCAACGAGTCCAACCTTTGCAACAGAGGTGTACTGGACCATTGACCATACCGTTCAGGAAGCCGGTCTATCCACCGAAAACCTGCACGTTGATGTGCCAAGCTTCGGGGACTGGGGATTTGTGTTTGCCCAGCGTGAAGAGACGGATGACGTTTTTGAAGAACTGAGTTTTGACGTAGAGACCAGATTTCTAGATGAGGACGTCCTTCAGGGACTTCAGGTTTTCGGTAAAGACATTGACCGCGAGATTGAAACACAAAACGGTGAACCTTTTGAGTATGAGCCAAACACACTGATCAACCCGATTCTTCTGCAGATGTATGAGAAGGCCTGGGTTAATTATTAAAACCGTGCCGGGTCATTCCTTCGCGGCCGCGCGGTGAGCCAGCTAATGCTCCGCATTACGCTGTCTCACCTGTCGCTTCTCTGCCGCAGGAGTCTACGGAATGACCCGGCACTTTTAGTATTACAAGAAAAATATCTATGAATCCGACAAATCCCTTTTAAAAACCCTTAAATTAGATTGAGAAGGTTCATCAAATGTCTGCGAAGGATGTTCTCTCTATGATTTTATAAAATCACAATCATTAAAAACCCCCTCGGTCAAATTAACCGAGGGGGTTTTCATATTACGGATTCACTTATTCCATCAGGAAGTTTACACCTGAAAGATCCGATTTGTTTTTGTAGGTAGCATAAGCATATACGTTATAGTATTTGCCAGCCTCCAGCTTTTCTCCATTGATTGTGCCGTCCCAGGCAAACGACTGGAATCCGGACTCTACATCTTCAACAACTGAGATATCACCAAGGTACGTGACAGGTGCTCCCGCTGCATTGGATGAATAGACAAACAGTTCAACTGTCTCAGCTCCACCAGGGAAGTATCCGCTGATTGTAAACGCATCACCATTTTGCTCTACACCAAGGCTTGATACGCGTGGGTAGTCAGGCTCCTGAATGAACAGGATCGTAGGTACATCTACCGTTTTCTCACCATCAGATACTTTGATGCTGCCTTCGTAATAGCCTGGAGCTAATTTAGACGCATCAACCTGAACGTTCATGTTCACCTTTTGTGTTGCCCCTGCATGGACGCTTGTGTTCTTGCTGGTACTGACTTTAATGGCACTATTGTTTGCACCGAAGTCTACGTCGAATGAATACGTTTTACGCTCGTCAGATAGGTTCTTTACTTCAAAGTGATTCTTTTCAACCTGCTTACCTTTTGTTTTATCAAATACGCCGAATGAGTGGCTGCCATTACCAACAAGAATATCTGTTTCAATGGCTGCAGGAACACGAATACTTCCCGCTCCCTGTGAGTTATGCGGATATGATTTTCCTGTCGCCGGGTCAATCAGATCCTGTGCAGTATTCATCAATGATGCTTTTACATCGTCAATACTCCAGTCAGGATTAGCCTGAAGGATCAGTGCAGCCGCTCCTGCCACGTGTGGAGATGCCATACTTGTTCCCTGAAGCGCAGCATAGCCGTGTACATTTTCATCATGCGTCGGGATTGTGCTGACGATGTTCACACCAGGTGCAGACACGTCAGGCTTTACCATCCAAGTATCGATAACCGGACCGCGTGATGAGAATCCAGCCATTGTTTCGCCTACTTCACGGTCGAATGCTACGTTGAATGACACTGTGTTATTTTCAGCTTCAAGCTCAGCCAGAAGCTTTAGTCCATCTTCATTACTCATTTTAATAGTAGGAAGTGAAATGCCTGGGATATCAGGCTGTACGCCAGGAACATTGTTGAAAATAATCGCGCCAACGGCTCCTGCCGCTTTTGCATTATCTGCTTTATCAACAAATGGGAAGTTTCCTCGCTGGATCACAGCGATTTTACCTGTCAGATCTTTCCCTTCGAAATCCTCCGGCCCGCCAAGACCCACATATTCAAATTCAAAATCCTGTCCATTTAACGCTAAAAGCTCCTCATCACTCGGGAAGCCCATTACGTTAGCTGATGGATAGCTGACGCCTTCAGACGTTTCCACCGCTGCTGTGTAAACATTGTATGGAAGCTGAGTAGCACCTACAGAGATCGCTTCACGGGAAGTACCTGGTGAACCGACTGTCCAGTTATTCGGACCGCTGTTTCCATTAGAAGTAACCGCCACAACCCCTTCAGACATTGCCCAGTCAAGTGCGATCGACGTTGCCCAGTCCGGGTCATTCAGTGAATTCCCTAGTGACAGGTTCATCACGTCCGCTCCATCCTCCACTGCTTTTTCAATTCCCGCGACAACGTTTTCAGTTGAACCGCTTCCGCCAGGTCCAAGCACACGGTAAGCCAACAGCTCAGCATCAGGTGCTACGCCCTTGATCGCTCCATTTGCTGCTACCGTTCCAGCTACGTGCGAGCCATGAATGGTCGATTCTCCTCTTGGGTCACCATTTGACGTTTCCTGAGGATCCTCATCGTTATCAACGAAGTCATATCCTTTATAATCACCGAACGCGTGAGCTAAATCAGGGTGCGTATAATCAACACCCGTATCAATAACCGCTACTGTAATTCCTTCACCTGTAAACCCGTCAGCCCAAGCCTCATCAGATCCGATAAATGGAGCACTGTCGAACATTTCTGTACTGATTTCATCAGAAGAAAGATCCGTTGCTTCACCGACAACCGACGCCGTGTATGTAACGTTTGGATAAACTGCTTTTACCCCTTCGATTGCCAGCAGTTCAGGTATCGCACTTTCAGGCAGCGCAACAGAGAAACCTGAGAATACTGAATCGTATTCCTGATTCACATCAGCTTTAGATACTGCTTTTTTCAGTGCCACTTTTACTTCATCTCTTTCCAGCTTCAGTTTTCCTTTAGACTGCGCAAGACCTTTCAGCTTTGCTTCCGCTAAAGATGGAGCATCAAGCTCGACAATCACGGTTGCTTCTTTGCCTGACTGAAAGTTAAAATCTCCTTTCAGCAAAGCCAGTTCATCTGCATTCTTCACGTTCACTCCCGCATTTGCACCGGCCCCCATGCCGAATGCAGATAACGCAAGCAATAATGCAGATGTCGAAAGTACTGATCTCTTTGTATTCTTTTTCATTCTTTTTCTCCCTTCAATCTCAGAAAATTTGTATCAAACGTTTTACTTTATTTAAAGCTCCTTCCTCATTTTTTCATAAAATAACGAACATAGTTAATATTCTGTTAATTTAACTGGTATTCCTTGAGTTCATTTCCTTATTTTTTCTCGAATGGGATTAGTTCATTTAACATATTACTTTTCTCTTATATAGTCCGATGGATACACAATACCTACCTACCCTATAGGCTATAAACGAGAATAAAAGACAAATGCCAATTTTCATCACTTGTCCAACCAAAATTCTATGAATCTCATATTCTAATTCTAGGAGGTGAAAATAAATGACATGTAAAGATCACTACAAGCGCCCTTTAGGAACGATTGGTCAGTGTGACTGTGACTGCCCTAAGCGTCCAAAGAAGGAAAAGCCTGAGAAACTGCTGTTTGAAAACTGTGCACCATTTGCAGGCGGACCGAACACACCAAACAATATCATCTTTGACGTAGAGCCGAATGACCTTCGCGTCACATTGGCTGCTACAATTGAAAACTTCAGCAACAACGGACTGAACATCACGATTATCCGTCGCAACAGCCAGGAAACCATCCCTGTACAGGCTGGTTCTTCCCTGACATTCATCCATGATGAAGTCGTGCGCGTAACCGTCAACTCATTCGGCCAGAATTACACAGGTTCTTTCAAAATGCAGGTATTGTACGAGGCTTAAGTTAAAAAGACACCGGGGGTGACCGGTGTCTTTTCTATGTGATTTTGAGTTTGTGAGGTGGGCGGATGTTTTCGTGAGTTCAGGGGGCGGGGTTGTGAGGTTAGGAGTTGAATTCGTGAGCTTAAACCTTACTTTTGTGAGTTCCGCCTGTGACTTCGTCAGTTTAGTGTAAAAAGGCCCAGTCCAGCTAAAAAGATCTTTTCAAACAAAAAAGACCCGCCCTCAGGACAGGTCTTCCTCAAATTTAATTCAATTCCACGTTGTGATACACCTGCTGTACATCCTCAAGATCTTCGAGTGCACCGATCAGCTTCTCAATCTGTGCCTGATCTTCTTCAGATACTGACACATCATTTTGAGCAAGCATTGTCAGCTCGGCTACAGTAAATTCCGTAATGCCGCTATCCTTTAAAGCCTGTTGAACCGCGTTATACTGGTCAGGTTCTGCATAAATAATGACTGCATCATCTTCTTCAAGAATGTCACGGGCATCCACATCTTTTTCCATTAACAGCTCCAGTATCTCATCAGCAGTTTTTCCTTCCACGCCAAATACCGCAGTAGAATCAAACATATAAGACACAGATCCGCTGACACCCATATTCCCGCCATTTTTACCAAATGCGGCACGCACTTCAGAAGCAGTGCGGTTTACGTTATTAGTGAGCGCATCGACAATAATCATCGATCCTGCCGGGCCAAAACCTTCATATCGGAGGCTGTCATAGCTTTCTTCACCGCCGCCTTTTGCTTTTTCAATTGCGCGCTCGATGATGGCTTTTGGCACATTGTATGTTTTAGCACGATCCAGTACCATACGCAAAGCTGTATTGGCTTCCGGATCCGGCTCTCCCTGCTTGGCTGTTACATATATTTCACGCGCGAATTTATTGTAAACCTGACTTGTATTCGCGTCTTTTGCTGCTTTCTTTTCCTTAATATTGTTCCACTTACGTCCCATAATTGGTCACTCTCTTTCCGTGAGTTGTTCAAAATACCTGCCTATTCACTATACTTATTTTAACAGAAGAAGGCAACTGATGACGTCAGTTCAGGGACAGGATTGAAAAAGTGTTGCGTCCCCTGGCCTTCGCCTGATAAAGGGCTTTATCAGCAGCTTTTAAAATTTCAGCCGGTGAACAGGAAGTGTTTTCAACAACAGTCATTCCTATACTCGTTGTCACACTCATTTCCATGCCATTAAAGTGAAAAGGATCGCGAATCGCAGACAACATTTTATCCGCCACTTTTGAAAGCTTATCTTCATTTTCAACCCCGCGCAGTAACACGATAAATTCGTCACCGCCTAATCTTGCAACAAGATCAGAGCTTCTCGTGCTCATCTTAAGCCGCCGACCAAATTCCTCAATGACTGCATCTCCTGCATCATGTCCCAGTTCATCGTTAATCGTTTTAAAATGATCAATATCCAGCATTAAAACTGAAAATGGCTGCCGCCCAGACTGCTGCTCCTCTTCCATTGTTTTTTGGAGAAGCCGGCGGTTTGGTAAGCCTGTTAAAGAATCATGATAAGCAAAGTATTCAAGACGTGATTCCTGCTTTTTATTAAACGTAATGTCCCTAGAAACAACCACCATATAATTAAATTGATCCTGGTCATCAAAAACAGGCGTTCCATGGAGTTCCGTCCACATCCACTCTTTATCATGGTGCTGCTGGCGCAATTGTAGCTTCCAGGGGGTGCCCTGCTGGATAGATTCTATGAAAGAAGCTTCCAGTTCAGGTAGATATTCCTCTTCTACCCGATGAGAAAACAATTGCCCTTCATATTCCCTCTCATGATAACCTAGCACCTGCCGGTAGGATGGAGATGCATAAATAATCGTACCCTTATGATCAACAAGCGTGATCAGGTCCTGTGCATTCTCTGCAATAATTCTCAGCTTCTTTTCACTGTCCCTGAAGCGTTTGATAGCATCCATTTCTGTTGAAATATCTTTGAGTATCCAGTAAATACCTGTGACTTCATGATGAATCATAACAGGAACAAAAATAGAGAGTCCGTCTATTTTTTTCCCATTCATATATACCTTTGTACGAAAAGACGAGGCTTCACCTGTTTTAGCTTTTAGGAAAGCGTGATGAACCTCCGTTAAATCCTTCTCCTTGAACCATTCCCGAAAATGAATTTCCTCCGGCTCTGATTCCCATCCAATATACGCTCCAGCAGCACGATTGCCGCTAATTGTAATTCCATCGAGATTCAAGTAAAAAATAGCGTCCAGATTATGATCAAACAGCGAGCGGAATCTTTCACGGCTTTCAAGAGCCCGTTCTCTTGACTCCTCTGCGTCAAGCTCCGCCCAGGTTGATTCTGTAATATCATTTACGAGCGCAGTAATATGAGTGCACTCTCCCTTTTCATCCATCAAAGGGGAAAGCCGGGTTTTAGAATAATAGGTTTCTCCAGATAGAGCTGTATAGGAATCTTTATAGACGACATCTTCCTTTGTTTCCGCAGCCTTACGATACTGGCTATATAAAAAGGAAGATAAATCAGGCTGAATACACTGGATCGGTTTTCCAAGATCCTCATCCGACAAGCCTGAACGCATCTTCGCCTCTTCATTCAAAAAAGCATAAGTAAACTCACCGTCAGGCTCTGCCTTGACGATGAAAACCATTTCCTTTATGCCTTTCATCACAGCTCTAAAAAGTAATTTTTCCACACTCACCTTTGCCACCCTCTCATATCAGCCCGTTTATATTACAGAGTGATGATTTAATAGTAGTAGGGACTTAGGTAAATGTAAAGAGGAAGTGTGAGTCATGAGTCTCATATTTCTTAGATATCGGAGCATATCCCCCTTTCCTTTGTTCAGCAGCAATGGGGAGGGACTGGAAACCTTTCGCTTTTCTGTAGCAGGAGTCTCCGGGGGAATACGCCTCTTTGTTATAAAATGCTGATCTATTTAACTAAGACCATTGAAATGTCACAGTATTGTTTTCATAGACAGAACAAATAATTAACAATAGGATAGGTTAACCATTTAAAGTCAACACGTTATGAAGTACTGAATTTCATTCACTCATGCGCTTTCCACACTTCCGGCAGCAGCTCTGTGATTTCACTTGCCAGCATGGTGTGGGACGATTTTGTTTTGATCCATTCATCTGCGCAGGCTCCATGCAAATAGACTGCATTTAAAACAGCATGCTTCCAGTTTTCATGACAGCACAGCATGCCTGAAATCATGCCTGTCAGCACATCACCTGTTCCACCTTTGGCAAGTGCGCTGTTACCGGTCGGGTTGATTCTCGTCTCTCCATCCGGAAAAGAAATGACAGTTTCTTCTCCTTTTAGCACAATGGTTACACCAAATGTTTGTGCCATTTCTTCAGCAGCCTGAATTCGTGCTTCTTTGGAACCTTCCAGCTCTATTCCCGAAATCCTTTCAAACTCCCCCGGATGAGGAGTCAGGATAACGGGTGCGTTCCTGACTGCGTATGTTCTTTTTGAAAGCGCTCCTGCATCCAGGACAACAGGTAGATCCGTCCGTAGAAAACGATCAATGATTTTTTCTGTCTCAGGACCCGGTTCTCTCCCGGATCCGCATGTCAACACACGATAAGTAGAGAGATCAAGGTCCCCTCTCATTATCTTCTCACTGAATTCCGGCACATACGTTGCTTCCTGTAAATGAGCAGATACATGAGGAAAAACGGATTCATCCGCCCCCATTTCGAGCTTACCCGCACCACTGCGCAGGCATGCCATACCGGCTAGAATCGCAGCGCCCGGCATAAACGGACTGCCGACCGCGAGCAATGCCGTGCCAAATGTTCCTTTATGTGCATCTGCCAAACGAACAGGAAGTGTCTCCTTTACATCATCTGCTGTCCACATATGTCTCTTCTCCTTTTATTTATCCGTTTTGTTTCACCAGCTCTTTATGCTGAAATGGGCATTTACCCGTAACAGGATTAATGTCATCGCCAATAAAGGATTGTTTCCATTCATGATGATCCGGATCCCCGTAATGACTGATATCCGGGTGCTTTGGCAGCTGATCCCACTTTTCAACGCGTTCCCTTACCTTTTCCCGGGACATGATTCCTCCCTTTTCCGTTCCCTCGAGGCCTTGAAAAATCGCACGGGGCTGAAATCCAAGCACCATCGCATTGCCAAGATTCCTTGTTTTCCGCTGCTTATAGGCTGGTGCATTCCCAAAAACGAAAATCGGTTCTCCATCAAAATGAAAATCCCAAAGAAAATGATCAGGGTCTCTCGGATGTTCTTCAGGCCAGGCTTTCTCATCCTGCTCATGAAGATACTGAAGAATCTCCCAAAATTGAGCGCGGTAATGATCAAGCTCCTGCTCCACTTCAAACGGTTCCACAAATAAAAACAAACCGTGCTTTATTTTTGTTTCTGATTTAAAAAGTGCGAGAAATTCACCGACCGCCTGAGGAAGATTAGACCAGTCTTTTTGCGATATGTAGGCATAGCGAAGCTCCCCTTTTCGCTGGCCTTTCATTCCGAAATAGCATGGAAACGTTGGATCAAGCACAGTCTTCTCAAACGTTTTATACTCCTGCACGAGCCAATCAGGCAGCCTTTCATGATCCTGCATATCCTCTTTCGTCAATAACCCGGAACTTTTATTCACCATTTAAATCCGCCTCCAAAAATATGTAATGGTAGACATTACCCTCACACTAAAAATGTAAACAATTAACTATTTTTTTCAACCAGCACAATCAACACGAATTGTTCACACATTATTTAGCTGAATCTTTTATAATGCCTAATAGACATGGAGGGAAAAATCATGATGAAAACTCATATCGGACGATTCCGTATGATGGGATTGGTTGAAGGCGGATCCCTGCTCATTTTATTATTTATTGCCATGCCATTGAAATATATGGCCGGCATTCCGGAAGCTGTTACACTCGTAGGATCTATTCACGGTTTCCTATTTGTTGTTTATGTTATGCTTGCGCTTTATACGACTTTTAAAATCAGGTGGCATTTCATGTGGCTGTTCAGCGCTGTTGCTGTCGCGTTTATACCGTTTGGGAATTTCGTGCTGGATCGGAGAATTGAGAAGAGGTTCAGCTGATAGAAAAAACCGTAACTCTTATGATAAGGGTTACGGTTTTTCAGGTTGCTGAATCTCCAAATCGTTCCAGTTCATCCCTTCGCTTTCTACGCAGCAGCCTCATCCGTCTGCTTTTTCGTTTTCACAAAAAAGGCGAGAACGAGTCCGATGACAGCTGTGATACCTGCTACGACGAAGGAAATGTTGACGCCTCTTATCATGCCGCTGACGCCTTCATCAGGAATCTGGGTCATGGTCATCACAGTGACTAACAAGGCAGTACCTACAGCACCTGCCACCTGTCGCATCGTATTATTCATCGCTGTACCGTGTGGAATCAGGTGGTTAGGCAGCTGGTTCAGACCCGCAGTGGTGACTGGCATCATGACCATAGATAAACCAAACATACGGAACATATTCACAACAGCTAAATACATAAATGTAGTCTCAGCTGATAGGTTTGTGAACATGAATGTCGTAATGGTCAGAATCGACATCCCAGTAATCGCTAGCCATCTCGCTCCGAATTTATCAAACAGTTTTCCTGCTATTGGACTCATGGCTCCCATTAATAGTGCCCCTGGAAGCAGCATCAATCCGGATTCAAGTGCGCTGAATCCAAGCATATTCTGCATGAGAAGCGGCAGAATAACCGCTCCGCCAATCATCGCAATAAACACAATCATGCCAATAGCTGTTGTCAGCGTGAATATCGGGTTTTTAAATACCCTGAATTCAAGCATCGGCTTTTCAAGATGATTTTGTCTGTAGATAAACCAGGTTAGTGATACAGTTCCAACTACGAGCGATCCAATCACCTGCCAGCTTAACCAGCCAGTGTTTCCTGCTGTACTGAATCCATATAATAGTCCACCGAATCCAAGTGTAGACAGCGCAATCGAAAGCGGGTCCACTTTTGGAAAGGTTTGCTTCGTTACATTTCTCAAAATAAAATACGCCACAATGATATCAATGATAATGACCGGCAGAATAATATAAAACAGGCTTCTCCAAGGGAATTGATCCACCATCCAGCCGGATAACGTAGGACCAATCGCCGGTGCAAAGGCAATCACAAGTCCAAACATCCCCATCGCAGCCCCGCGCTTTTCAACCGGATAAATTAAAAACAGGATGGTCTGCATTAATGGCATGATGATACCCGCACCTGATGCCTGTAAAATACGTCCGACCATCAGAAAGCCAAAGCCGGGTGCGATCGCACATATAAGTGTACCGAGCCCGAATAAGCCCATCGCAGTTAAAAATAGTCTTCTCGTTGTAAATCTCTCTATCAAAAAAGCCGTAATCGGAATCATAATCCCGTTTACCAGCATAAATACAGACTGCAGCCACTGAGCCGTACTCGCCTGTAAATTAAGGTCAGCCATGATAACCGGTAACGCTGTAGCCAAGAGCGTCTGATTTAAAATGGCGGCAAAAGCTCCTGAAATCAACACGATCAGGAGCGGAACTTTATTAAAGGAAGTCGTATCCTTTGGCCTTTCCTGTGCATAAGCCATATTAATCCTTCTTTCTTTATTTTTTGATCAATTACTTGTATGATACAACTATATGCTTGTATCATACAAGTATTCAGCTTCAAAAACACGTTCAGGAAAAGGCGGTTTAAAATATGAAAGAAGAATCCCTTCGTGCCATTGAGCTAGAAATGGCGATATTGGCAAGGAGAATCACAACAATTGCTCTGAACAGAAAAGACGAAAGCCTCGTGCGCTCGGCTTATCTGTTGCTGCATCAAATCTCAACAAAAGGGCCAGCCGGCGTAAAAGATCTCGCTGAGGAACTTCAGCTCGACATCTCAACCGTCAGCAGACAGGCAGCCTCCCTCGAGCAGAAAGGGTACGTTAAAAAAATTCAGTCCCCTTCAGACAGACGCTCCTACTTCTTTGAGTTGACACAAAGCGGCGAAACAGAAATGAAGCAATACCGGAACATCCGCCGCGAAAAAGTCGCAAACCTCTTAAACGACTGGACCGACGAAGAACGCGAACAGTTCGGGAAACTGCTGAGTAAATTTAATGAAGCGATGAAGGGTGTGAAATAACAAAATATTTTGAGTGCGAATGAAAGTTTCGCAGAATTTCGCCCCTCGTTCAAAACATTATACACGAGGTTCGCAGAATGTTGCTGTTCGTTCAAAAGATTTTCAGCCTGGTTCACAGGATTTTTTGCGAGTTTCTCAGGATCGGGAGTATTGAACCAAACAAGGGGGACGGAGCGGGTGTTCCTTTTTGGAAAATTGAACACCCGCTCCGTCCCCAGGCATGTTTGTCATTTCCTCATCATAAACTCTCCTTAGCTGCTTTTCGAGAGGATGATTATCTTTGACAACAGAGCATCATGCAACTGAGACTTGTTTGTCGTTTATCCATAAAAATCTGCGGATTGAGGCGCAGGTGACGATTAAGCCAAAAGTGATCATTGGTGATGGTTATAAGGTGGAATGTTGCGACATTCATCCTTGTTCGGAAGATGAGAAATCTTCGTATCCCCGGTTCGGTTTGAATAAGTATTTATCTAAAGAAAAAAAGCCTGAAGAACCTTGCAAGTTTACTGTTAAACAGGATTTATGTATAAAAATCCCCCTTGTTTTCTCAGCCGAAACGACTGTAGTCCCCAAGGAAGTCATCTGTGATACGGAAGAGAAAGACGATTAAGAAGCAGACATTTGTCTGCTTCTTATCTGTACATTGTTTTGTGTACCCTCTTAGCTTTGAAGACTTCCAATGGTTCACTGAATTACGGCACATATTCGCAACCATTCAAGGTTTGTTTCTGACAGCTTATAGAGCCGCTTTTATCCGTCTACATCATTTGACGGACAAACGTTGCCAGGCACTACATCACCACAGGCTCCTCCTGAAGGAACCGCGTTAACACCTGCAGAAAATTTCAATGGAACTGTTACACAGATGACCTGAGCCACATCAAACGTACAGGATCCGGTATTCGGAAGCGGATCAAAATCATTAATATCCGCGCAAGCCACATCGATAACCGGACCATTAATACAAGTCACTGTAGCCTGTCGAGCCTGTACCCTTGGTGTCAAAGTAACCGTTGCCTGCGCACAGATTTCAGCGGTCACGTCCTGTGTACATGCCGGAATCTCAACGCACGGAATTTGCAATCCGTCTACAAACCCTGCATTTGTCTCGTTAGCAGCACCGCCACCGCCACCAACCTTGACGCCAAACCTACCTGAAAAGAAGGCAA
This sequence comes from Jeotgalibacillus aurantiacus, assembly GCF_020595125.1. Lineage (NCBI taxonomy): Bacteria > Bacillati > Bacillota > Bacilli > Caryophanales > Caryophanaceae > Jeotgalibacillus > Jeotgalibacillus aurantiacus. The sequence goes on along the minus strand of NZ_JACNMS010000005.1, from coordinate 62,593 downwards.
ATAATTCCGGGCTCACATTATAGACAAGCTGGAGAGTCACACACGTTTCAGCTCCAACTTCGATATTGCCAAATTCAACCTTGAAGTTCGGCACTGCAAAAAATGCATCCCCTGCCGGATCAATGACTAGCGAAGTCCCGCCAATCAACGCTTGAACAGGCAGTGCTCCCCCTTCACAAAGCTGAAAATTCACATGACTGATTCCAACACCCGGAACATCATTACAGTTGCAAATCCTGTAGAACACACTTGTTTGTCCAGGACCCGGACCAGCCTGTGGAACACCTTGAAGCTGAACACCATATTGAAGCGTTCCGCCATCTGGCACATTTACGCACAAAAAATCCCCAGTGAAAAAATCTTCACATAATGGACATGCCATTACATCACCTCCTATTTTATAAATTTGATGGACATACGTTACCCGCGACGACCTCACCACACGCACCACCAGACTGAAAAGCATCAACATCCACAAAGAAATCAAGCGGAATCGTCACACAGATCACTTGCGATACTGTAAACTGACAGCTTCCATTATTGTTAAACGGCGTAAAACCCTCAACGTCCTCACAGTTTGTGTTAATCAACGGACCATTAATGCATGTCACAACCGGTGTCAACGCCTCTACCTTAGGAGTTAACGTCACCGTTGCCTGAGCACATACCTCAGCCGTAACCTCCTGCGTACAAGCAGTGATCGATGGCGTCTGCTGCAAAACAGAAGCCCTGGCAACAGATGATAACCCTGTCCCATTCGAACCGCCGCATCCACATCCATTCTTACTTGAACCCAATACATTCACCCCCTTTTAAACCCGAATAATGTATCCTATTCAAAAAAGGGACGGGTTGAATGGTTGCTTTACTTGTATCTGCAAAAAAAGGGACGGAGCGGGTGTTCATTTTTTAAAAAATGAACACCCGCTCCGTCCCCCAGGTTCCCCAGATTCACAGCAATCCAGCCATCTTCAATCCGTGCACAATTCCATCTTCATCAACAGCCTTCGTGACAAACTTAGCCGACTTCTTCACTTCTTCAAGCGCATTGCCCATGGCAAAGCTGTTTTCAACAGCGGTTAGCATTTCGATATCGTTCAGTCCGTCACCAAAGGCGTATTGCTGCTCTGGTGTAAAGCCCATCTGTTCAATGATTTTTTCAATACCTTTTGCCTTTGATCCGCCTTTTGGAATAATATCAACCGAGTAGCGGTGCCAGCGAATGAAATCAAATTCTCTGAAGGCTTCCCGGTACGGCTCCTCTTCCCCTTTTTCACAAAATAAAAGCGACTGGTACAAGTCACGTTCGCGGTAATAATCAGGATCATGCAGCGGAACCCGTCCAATTTTTAATGTACCGATGCTCTCTTCAATGTATTCATGCTCGGGTACGTTGGCTTTCATATCCTGATGATCCATATAGACAACAGGATGCTCATTGCGAATTGCCTTCTTCGTTAATTCATCAAGCGCTTCCGCATTGAGTTTATTCGTATAGAGCTCCTCGCCCTCATACACCACATACTGTCCGTTATAGCTGACAAATGTTTCGATGCCAAGGTCCTTTCTCAGATCCTCAAACATAAATGGTGCCCGGCCCGTTGCAATTGCGACAATATGTCCCTTATCCTGAAGATCAAAAATCGCCTCCCTTGTTGAAGCCGGAAGTTTCTTGTCATGATCGAGCAGTGTTCCGTCAATATCAAAAAAGATGATTGATTTTTTCATCGTAACCCAACTTTCTTTTTAAACAGTTTTACGCTCCACAAGTGTAGCAGAAATTTCAGTGCTGGACACGTCAGAGCTAAGCACCTGTCTAAACAGGTTTCTTCCCATCTCCTCTAAAGGAAGGTCAAAGGTCGTAATCGACAGCATCCTTGCGATTGGATGATTATCAAAACCGATTACCGCAAGATCTTCAGGGATACGAATCCCTCTTTTCCCCGCAGCTGACATGATACCTGCCGCAACGTGATCACTCGTTACAAGCAGCGCATCAGGTTTTTTCTCAAGGTCTTGAAGCTGTTGAACTACACTATCTCCATCCTCAAGATCGTAACAGCCATCAAATATCCATTCTTCACGAAAAGGCTGACCTTTTCCTACTAAAAAATCCCGGTAAGCGGTCTCCCGGGCGAGACTGTTTGAGCCCGAACGTCTTCCAATACAATAACCGATCCGCTCATACCCCTTCTTTTCTAAATACCCGAGCGCTTCCTGAAAAATACGGTAATGGTCAACAAATGTATAAGAGATTCTTTCATCCATTTTCTCACACATCACAATTGTTCCATAAGACTGATAGGCTTCAATCACGCTCCAGTTGCACTCCCGTGAACAGAATATGAGCCCATCCAGCTGTTTCTGCCTCAACAGCTCAAGCGCTTCAAGCTCATGATCTATTTCATAATCCGTCTGAAATAAAACAAGCTTCTTCTGGTGAACCCTTGCTTCGTGTGCCAAACCGTTCAATAAAGAGGAGAAATACGGGTGATCGATAAAGGGAAGTACAATGCCGATCATCCCCGTTGTTCCTTTACTCAAATGGACAGCATTAATGTTTTTGACATATCCGCATTCCTCCATAGCTTCAAGAACAGCAAGCCGTTTTTCCTGTTTCACATACGGATGCTCATTTATGACCCTTGAAACCGTTGTAACCGATACTCCCGCTTTCTTAGCCACATCACGAATATTTGCCATCCTCTCACCTCAACGAAAATAATCCTCAATCGATTCAATCGGTTGCACCTTTTCGGGTATTACCCGGCTTCCCGAAACACAAGCCCAGTAAACTACTGCACACATTCCTGCTAAATAAAACATACGCGTCTCCCCCTCTTGGTCCGTTTAATCGAACGTAAAGGATGAAACGCGTTTCAGGTCAAGTCTATTAGCTATTTTTCTCTAAATATTTTTGAATGAGCTCCTGCGCTCTTTTTTCACCTTCATCTGTAAAAACAATAGACCTTGACTTTGATTTCAGGTTATCACGTATCAGTTTTTCATCAGCAAGCTTATTCATCACGCCAAAATCATAGCCCTTCCAACTTCTCTTAAAATCGGGAAAGTCATGATCGTGAAACGCTGTCAGATAAAGCAATAGAAGGGTCAGTTCCTTGATTTCCTCAAAGCTTCTCTCCATCAGAATCCCTCCTCCTTTTGAAAAAATCTCTTTTTCAGTTTATCAAACCTTTGTTCAAACTGGTATCAACAGAAGAAAAAAGCCCAATGAGTATCTCATTGAGCCCATAATCAGGAGCGGTATTTAAGTGCTAACCCCTTCAGGAAATTACGCGCGTATTTATCTCCGCATTCCTGATAATTTTTGTGTCCCTCTTTACGCAACAGGGCACTTAATTCACCTTTTGTGACATTTACACCAGCTGATTGAAAAATCTCAAGCATTTCCTCACTTTTTAAAGCAAGTGCAATCTTCACTTTTTTAAGCAGTGCATTGTTGACACTCGACTGATTTTTAATTAACCGCTCCGGCTGCGCAGACTGTCCCGGCTTCGGCTGCTGAGGTCCCCGTTTAAACACAATCAGACCATTTAAAAATGACTCCAGCATCGCATTCGTACACTTCATGTGGTCTTCCGTTTCGATCGGCTCACCCCAGTCATCATAGACTGTTTTGGTCAGAATCTTCAGCGCGTCATCCATCGTAACTTCATAGCCGCCAAGCGCAAAAATCTCCACCACTTCCTGATTTTTTAAATCGAGTGCATATCGTAAACGAACGAGTATATCGTTATTAGTCATGTGAAAAAGCTCCTTACATTTCATTTAAAAGGTCTCGTTGACCCTTTATGAATTATAACATGACTGCAGCACATTTCCCGAGTGAAATCAGAATTGCCCCATCTCCTCATTTGTCTATGAGGTAATGAGGCAACTGATTAGACTGTTTTCATGGCACGCTTAAATTGATACATTTTCTGATCAACGATTGCGTAGAGCTCATCCATCGTCATCGAGTTCTGGTAATGATGGTAGCCGTAACTGAAGGTTAACTGCTGCAATAGTGGATCCTCACTACGGCCTAACGTCTGTTTGATATCATTAATGATTTTTTCAGAATGTGCCTGATCATTTTCGATTACAATCACAAACTCATCGCCACCAAGCCTGCACACAAATGCAGATTTGCGGCACGTTTTTTTCAATATTTGACCGAATGCGACCAATACTTCATCACCCCGCTGATGTCCATATTGATCATTGATCTCTTTAAAATGATTTAAATCCATCAGCATAACAGAAAAACGGCGGTTTCCTTCTATTAAATATTTCAAATATGATTCATAGCTTTGCCGGTTGTAAAGCTTCGTTAAAAAGTCCTCTTCCGTGGTGGTTGATTCCAGAAAAGTATAGGAAGCAAGAACGCTCAGAACAACCGTCGTCCATGAAAAATAAAGCTTGGAATCAAACAGCTGAACAATCATGCCAATAACCGGAAGAAGAAAAAAGCCGATAAACAACAGCACAACGTAAGGGTGGGTTCTGCGTCTGTTTTTCAATACGAAAAACAGCATATACAAATAGAAACTGCCGAGCACAACATAATGCAAATCCTTAAAATCACCACTGCTGAAGCTGTTTCTCACCGGATCAATATAAAAATAAACCGGATAAAAAATATTAATGATTAAAACAAAGAATGTAAGTATACTGGCTCCCTGATAATACATTCTCTTTTTAATGCGTGCAGGATCTTTAAAGAGATGATAGTCAACGTATGATAGCATTACCCCTCCAAGAACCGGTCCCAAAAGAAACAATAAAAAATTTGTTGAATACTCCAGAAAATACGCACCCGGAAACTGCTTACTGTCAAAAATCCAGGTCAGCGGCTCCATCACAATGGCAATCGCACCTGTCAGCATAATGACCTTCAACAACGACTTACTGTAGCTCTCAACCCTCGACCTCATTCTCATAATTGCATACAATACAATGATAATGGCAATGGCAAAGATGTTAATTTGAAACTGAACAGCATACTCCACTCTCTGTCTCCCCCAATGCTGCTATGATGAAATGACCCTGCGGTAAGAATAAATCTATTATCCTACTATTTTCTTTTGAATTAAAGATATATTTTTCAGAAATTTCACAAATTAATACATTATTATGTATCAACACTTCTTATCTGCAGAGTACAAGCCAGCGAAATGAGCGGTGAGACTTATCTGATTGAATAAAAAAAGACCTGAGCGCATCAGGTCTTTTCGAGTATCCAAATTCCTAGTAATCCCTGATCACCCTGCCGTTAAAGGCAGCTTCAATGTCAGGATAATCCGTGGCAATACTTATTAGTCTCGACAGCATATTTTCCTCAGCGATCGAACTGAGGTATACAAAAGGTAAAGGACTTTTCGTTTCCTCTGTTTCAATCGTGGAATCCATCTGATAAAAGGTCAGTGCTTCTATAACAAAGGAATACAGATCCCCTTTCCAATAATCCTTCGCAAAATCCTCAAAGTTCATGGAATTCTCCTTCTTCAGCTGTCAATAAACCTCCTCATATCCACCTGTTTCACGGTCGATTATAAATGTACGCACCGTCACCGTTTTCGGAATAAGCGGATGCTTCATGATCAGCTCTTTATTTTTTCTCATCGCATCGTGGACATCAGACGGTCCAGCCAGCCAATCAAGTACATTATGCTGGACGGCATCCAGATAATTCAAGGTATTTAACGTGTGATCCGTGATTCCTGCTTCCTTCATTTTCTCAAGCAGGTCATCCAGGTCTTGATGCTGCCCTTTCTCTGCCACAATATAAATGTCCTGAACACCTTCATTGTAAAGGGCTAGAATCACGTTTCTCATCAGACATCCGTAAGGCTGGGAAATCAGGGCACCATAGCTGTTAAAGACTAGCAGCTCCTCCGCTCCCCGATTTGTAATTTCTTTTAAAGACGAATCTACTCTCTGATCGAAATCCGTAATCACCATCACTTTTTTTGTATCAACACGATCCATCATTCTCATCTGTTTTTCCTCCTTATTGAATCCATTTTGCGATTTCAAAATAAACCGGAATCCCAATGATCAAATTAAACGGAAACGTGACACCAAGAGACAGCCCGAGATAAATCGACGGATTCGCCTCCGGCACAGACGTTTTCAAGGCAGCAGGAGCAGCAATATAGGATGCACTTCCTGCCAGAACCCCCATCAGGGCAGTCCCTCCAAGTGACAATCCAACAAGACTTCCAACGACGACACCGATCGTACCAAACACAAGCGGCGCAACCATACCAAAGGCCAGAAGCTTGAACCCGTACTGCCTGATCTCTGGGAGTCTCTGACCGGCAATGAGCCCCATATTTAATAAAAACAAAATGAGAATACTGCTATATAAATCTATAAATAAAGGTTTTACAGCCGGGATCGCACTTTCTCCAAGAACCAATCCGATGAAAAGACTGCCCATCAGCAAAAACACACTTTTCCCAAACAGGCTCTCCCTGATCACCTCTTTATCAATCAGGCCAGACGGGAAGGCCACAAATCCTGCTCGCTGTGCATAACCGGACAGCTCCTTTTTATTCTCAAGTACCTTCAGTAGCAGCAGTGAGACCAGAATCGCCGGGCTTTCCATTAACACAACCAGTGCATTCATAAATCCTTCATAAGAGGTACCCGTCTGATCAAGAAACGAAATGGCCGCACCGTATGTCACAATACTGATGGATCCATAAGTGGCTGCAAGTCCAATTGCATTTTTCAAATCCATCCCCATCATTCTCATTGCACCAAGCGTAAGGAATGGGATGATTGCACCTAGAAATAATGCTCCTAGAATCGGAGAGAAAACAGATTCGATCGAATAGTTGGCAAGCTCAATCCCACCTTTTAGCCCAATCGCAATCAGCAGATAAATACTTAATGCATCACTCAGTGCTTTCGGAAAAGCCAGATCAGACTTCACCAATGCTGCGATAATTCCCAGCACAAAAAACAAGACCACCGGTGACAGCAAATTTTGCATCACAATTTCATTCATCAACTTACCTCCTGAACAGTCAAAAGGAACCCAATAAAAAAACCGGCACTTTCAACATGCATACAGTTGATACTGTATACATGGAAAGGCCGGTTTTTCTTTAACTGACAAACAGTCTTTTAAAGAACTCCCTCTTTATTTCTCATTAAGCTTTTTTTCAAGATTTTCATTGAGCTTAAACACCATAATACGCTCACCTGTGACGGAGCTGATGTCGGTATAAAAGCTTGTCACTTCAACTGAAGCGATGTCCAGTATGATTTGTTTCAGCGTATCAACACCCGACTCCACAAGGCCCGAGCGCGTTTTTTTAACAGACAGCATCCCGTCAAGCGTTTCACACACACGGTATTCTGCAGGTGTCAAAATGCCATTTAGACAGACAATGATCATATTTCTCAAAATATCTGCCTTTACAGACACTGAACCTCTCCCAAGAAAATCCTTCTCCCACTGGGTGATCGCCTTGCTGATCTCCGCTTCAATCGAGCCTTTTGTCTTCGTCACTTTCATCACCATTCCTGCTCCCTCCAACAAAAAATCGATTTATTCCCAGACTAATCCCTTAGCCAGGAAATAAACCGATGTATTCTAATTCCAGCTCTGATAACCTATCCGGATTTCCTCATCCCGCCAACACATGGTTAACGACCTGCTTAAATCCAATCCATCATCAAAGATAAATGTAATCTCTCGGATATTTTATTACTAATAAAATACGTTAATTTTTTTTTCGTGTCAATAGACATGACTTGATGTATTTTATTTCCACAATATCTTCAGTTTACATTTAAACAGAGGGCATTCACTCATTTAGCCCGCTCCATTAGAGCTGCTAAGGCTACAATGTCTTAAAAAACCTCTATAATTTAAACTGCGAAACGGCTTCCTGCAGGCTTTCTGATAAATGTGTTAATGATTGAGCAGAAGAAGATATTTCCTCCATTGTTGCGAGTTGTTCCTCTGTGGCAGCAGAGCTGTCCTGATTTGCACCCACATTTTTTACCGCAATATCCTGAATGCTTTCTATCAGTGTTGAGATCTGAATGCTTAACTGCTCTATATCCTTGATGGATAACGTCACGTTTTCTGCTTTATTGGAAACGTCTTTAATGGACTGACTGATCTCATCAAAAGATTGTTCAGCCACTTCAGTTGCTTCTACACCTTCATTAACTTTAACATTCCCTTCATCAATTAAAGAAACGGTCTTTTTCGTATCCATCTGGATATCATGGATCATTTGAGAGATTTGATCGACTGACTTTCTCGATTCCTCTGCAAGCTTCCTTACTTCATCCGCCACAACCGCAAACCCCTGACCCTGCACACCTGCTCTGGCCGCTTCTATCGCAGCATTTAACGCCAGCAGATTTGTCTGATCAGCGATATCAGTGATGAGTCCGAGTATATTGCCTATTTCATTTGAGCGATTACTCAGTGAATTAATAGATGTGCTCATATCACTAAAAGCTGTTTTCACATCATTCATACGATTGACGACCTGCTGAATTGATTGAATCCCTTTATCAGCCTGCTCGTTGGTCATTTTTGTTGAATCACTCATTTTAATGCTGTCTGAATTGATGACTTCAACAACCTGCACCATTTTTTCCAGAGAAGCTGATACATCATTTATTTTGTTAAGCTGAACCTCTGCCCCTTCTGAATTATGCTGGGCAAGCTGAGCCAGGTGCTCTGTGGCACTTGCAGTCTGTTCAGCACTTGCCGTCAATTCTTCAGCAGATGAAGCAACCTGAATAATAGAATCCTTTGTTGTTTCGATCGTAGATTTGACGTTTGAAATTAAGTTGGTGACTGATGCCTCCAGCACCTTAACCTCGTCTTTTGAACTCATCGTAAAATTCTCCTGTGACGTTTCCTGCAATGTCTTAATAAATCTCTTAACCGGATTTGTAATGCCTCTTGTCAAATACATGTATACGGCTACCGTGATCAGCAACGCCAATACCGTAATCGCAACAATAATCCAAAGACTTTGACTGACCTGATTCTCCGTTCTTTCCCACGCATCATTCGTCAGTTTTAATGTATCCTCATAAATCAGCTGATGCGTTTCCCGGTAGGAGTCAAAAGCCGCTTTCCCGTCACCAACATTTGCACGGGCTTCCTCTATCTCTCCTGCCTGCACTAGAGCAATTTCAGATTCAAAGTACGCCTGTATCGCTTCTATTTGCGGTTCGGCCTGATTGATTAAATCCGCCATTATCGGATGATTTGCAGAAAGGGAATTGATGGTCTCTAAACTGCTGTTTATTTGTTCTTCTCCGGCATAATAAGGTTCTAAAAATGCTTCATCCCCCGTGACGAGGTACCCCCGTATCCCGGTTTCCTGATTCACAAGCCCGGTCAGAATATTATTCGCTGCATTTGAGATAGGAATCGCATCATTGACGATACTGCTACTCTCATTTTTAATATTAAACAGGCCGGCTATACTGAAACTGACAATACCACCAATACACAAAAAAATTGCGAAAAAACTCAACAAAATCTTTCTTCCGATCGACATCCAAAACACTCTCCCTTTAAATAAAATGTGCACACCATAAGCTACTGAAACTGATCTATGAAAACGATTGCTTAAAACTATTTGTGCAGATACTTGTTTTATGTAACAGGGAAATAGTGCTTCGTTCCGCAAAAATTTTAATCAAGGGACGTCAGACTATTTTATGGAACAACAAAACCTACTGCTTCAATTGCAAAGTGAGTTACAGACACGAGGCTATCTAATCGTGTCAACAGGGCGCCAAATAAGTAACAGCATGATTGAAGAGTAGGTTTCTTTAAGATTTTTTGTAAGGAATCTAAAATGTCGGATCATGGTGAAGGTATATTGCTTGTAGGGTTGAAGACTCTTAGAGGTATGATAATGAATGGGCAATAAACAAAATGTCGAAAAATGGTGAAAAATGAAAATATCAACTCTGCGACTAATTATAGTAGATAACTAAATTTATGTAAATGTTATTTTTTATGATTATTCAGAGAGAAAAAAACTTATATTTGATAAATTCGACATACGAAATTTGCAAGAATGACAACTTTAAATATGCAAACGACTTTTATTTTATTCCTCAAAAATTCAAAAGATAAACCAAAACCCCTGGATCGTTCTGAATAGAAGGATTCAGGGGCTTATTAAAATGTAAATTTTTTATAATTAACCGCATTAAAATTAACCTGCAGGGCAAATTAACATTCCCTTTTTAAACTTATTCCAAGAATAATAAAAATCAATACTTAATAAACCATAGATCTATTGAGTAACAAGCTCTTCTTTTTTTATGTAAGTGGCATCCTTAATCGCCTTAACAACTAAGTCCGGGTTTTCCAAGTGAATGGAATGATGACAATTCGTTTTGATCTGTATCGTTTTTTTAGTCAGCTTACTCAGCAGTTTTTGATGCTCAATCCAAACAGAATCTGAGTTGTTAGATGATAAAATAGTCACTGGAAGATCTGGATTCAGCGGACTGGCGTTTGAAACCTGTAAAGCCGATCTCTCACTGTACAAAAACTCTTTATAAACGGCCTCATAAGATTTTTGATGATATCCTATATAGTCAGCATACTTCTGATAAGACCCCGGAAAGCGCTTCCTCCCCACCGGCTGCTTAAGCAGCTTAGGAAGACCAATGCCAGAAGTTAAATATCCAAATCTAAATACATTTAGATTCTTTTGATGTGTCTTTTTACGGTTATGATCCCACTTACGGCTCAGATATCTATTTTCGTGTACAGCATCAATCAAAATTAAGGCTGCTACTTTTTCCGGGTGCTTACTTGCAAATAACCTCATATTCAATCCGCCAAAAGAGTGTCCTACTAAAACATATGGAGGCTTAATCTGTAACTCATTCAAGACATTCACTAAATCATTTACAACATTCTCGCTAGTGTGTGATGTATTTATTTCTGAACTCCATCCATACCCTGGTCTATCAAATGATAACGTTCTTGAAAATGTTGTAACTTGTGGCTGAACATTAAACCAATCCAATGAACAGCAACTTAACCCTGAATCAAATATGACAGTATAATCTGCATCCTGCTCACCTGAAACGATTGTATGAATGTATCGATCTCTAATCTTTATCTTCTGGCCCATTCCCTCAACTTTTCTTTTTTCGTTTATGTACATATTGGTTAATGTGAACGGAAAACCAATTAGATCTATTGCACGCTTTATCCCTTTATCAAAATTCAATTTATTTATCCTCCTTTATTCAAGGAAAATAATACCACATAATCAGAGGAAATAGCAGGAGATTACTGAAAGTAAGAACCTGTTTATCATTTATCTTTGTTTTATACGGACAAACGCTCATTACTGATAATCACCCGGAGTCCCCCAGTACTCAAACTTGTTGTACAGTGGATTTGTTGAACGAAAATGAATCCATATTGGTGTACAGTCTAACGCAGAATGAGCTGCAAAAAACTTTCTATCACCAAACCTTATTGCCTCTAAAGCTAAAGGCAGCTCACGTCTGAAAATGGCATCCCGTAAAGCGGTAACTGCCGGGTCAAACGCGTCGTCAACATACACAGATACGTATAGAAATGGACATCCATTAGCCAATTTCCATTCTGCAAGCACTTCGTCCCTCATGGCATTGATCTTTTGATAATCAAACTGCTGATCAATCGTTAGAAAAAGGTCTGCCGTGATGTCGGAGTGCGTTAATGTATACTTACGGCCTATAACCGGTTCCGTCATGGTTATACCGTTTTTGAATTCAACATATAACTGATCCGGATTGAGCTTTTTCATTGGTTCACCCTCCTTCTCAATACTCCACTTCCCACTCATACATTTATGTGATTTTCCAATCATCTATGTTCAACTATATGAATTAATACAAAAAAGCATCCACTACATTTAAGTGAATGCTTTAACATGTGATGATATTTATCTCTAACTCATCAGACTGTTGATATCCTTTTGAAGAAGTCTGGACTAAAAACCGACCTTCTCCAAATACAATCCCTCTGCATCAGCCATACGGCCTGTTTGAATTCTTTCTTTTGATTCAAGAATGCCAGGTATTGCAGCAGCATCCATGTCTCCCAATCCAACCTCAATTAATGTCCCGACGATTTTTCTAACCATATTATAAAGGAAGCCGTTTCCATTTATTTTAATTTCGATAAAGCCGTCATGTTCATGGATCTCAAGTGAGTAAATTTCACGTACCATAGACTTTTTCTTCGACTTTGCGTTGGAATAGGAAGTAAAATCATGCTCTCCAAGGAAATACTGAGAGGCATTTCTCATTTTATCGATATCAAGCTTGCTTTCTACATGCATACTGTACTTCCGCATAAAGGGATGCGTATAATGCTCGTTCCAAATCTTATATAAATACGTTTTATCCTTTGCATTGTAGCGGGAATGAAAACGGTCGTGCACCATCGTTACATCAATCACGCTGATATCATGAGGAAGATACCTGTTTAAATACTGCATAACCTCGTGTTCAGTGGCGTGTTTACGCATCCTGAAATTCGCGATTTGAGCAAGCGCATGTACCCCGGCATCTGTTCTGCCGGAACCAATTATTTCAATCTTTTCTCCGGCCAGCTCTGTTAACACATTTTCAATTTTACCCTGAATTGTATTGTCACTATTTCCGAGCCGCTGCCAGCCCTTATATCGGCCACCGTCATACTGAATCGTTAATTTATAATTGTTCATAAAATCTCCCTGTTCTTTACTTATCTATTTTAACCACTCTTGCTACAGGATGCCCACACTCGGCACACTTACCTTCTAGGACAACCCCAGCAGGATCACCGTTTATGATAAAATCTTTTATCGTCACCGCATCCAGACATTGAGCGCAGAATACCTTTCCGATCAGCATTTTTCTCGTTTGTTCCGGTATTGATAGCCACTTTCTATTTGCTTCCATGGTGTCCTCCAGGGAAATTTATTTATTTGCAAGCCAGATTACGCACTCGACATGACCTGCCAATGTTCATCCTGAATTAGAGGCACCTATATTACCTATTATTCACATTAAACAAAATGTGACTTTGTGTGCATCTAACATTGTTTCAAATATAATACCCACTGTAAATAGCCTTTCATATAAAATTTTTCAGATAGAAATGTAATCACTCCTGACGAATAAGCTAGAGAATCGCTTAATCAATCAAGATTTCTATGTCAGTATGATTGGTTATGTGATCATCTAATTGCGTGAAATCAACTATTTATTCAATTGCCGATTTGGAATCCAAGGTTAGATCCCCTCAAATTAAAAAGAACCAATCAGCCTATATCTCTGATTGGTCCCTTTCTGATATCTGATCGCGTACTTTTCAGCATGTCATATATCTACCGCTCATTCTTTACACTAGTTTTTATAAGAAGATGCTAACAATAATGGCTGTAATAAAGCTTGCCAGGGTTCCTGCCACAATGGCTTTGAAGCTTAATTTGGATACAGTTTTTTGCTGGCTGGGTTCTAGGGAACCTAATCCAACAATTAATTGTCCAATAGATGACAGGTTGGCGAAATTACAAAGTGCAACGGTTAAAATGGCCACTGTCTTTGGTGAAAGGTCATTCATGATTGAAGACAGCTCGTTAAAGGCGACAAACTCGTTAACAGAAAGCTTGGTGCCTATAATTGAGGCTGCCTTAAATGCTTCATCCACTGGAATACCAATCAGCAGTGCAAAAGGATAAAAGATATAGCCAAAAATAGTGGAAAGCTCTGTATTGATTAGACCAAGCAAACCGTTAATCAACGCAAGGATTCCAATAAAAGCAATCAGCAGCCCTCCAATATTAATGGCCAGCCTTGTTCCGTTTAGTGCACCATCTGAAATGGCTTCAAATACGTTGGTATGGGTGGTCTTGCCTAGCGAGATATCTCCATTTGTCTGTGATTCCTCTGTTTCAGGCTCCATTATTTTAGCGATGACAAGAGAAACAATCGGCACGCTGAAAACGGAAAGAAGCAATAGCTTCATATCAATACCCATTAAGGAATACCCTATCAATATTGCCCCGCTTGCCGATGCGGTTCCTCCAACCATCACAGCAAAAACCTCTGAGCGGGTCAGCTTGCTTAAATAAGGCTTGATCAATAGCGGAGCTTCCACCAGGCCCAAAAAGGAGTTGCCGATCGCATTGAACGATTCCACCTTTGTTGTACCTAAAATTTTGCCGAGCCCAATTCCAATATATTTTACAAAGAGTGGAATGAGGCGTAAATAATAGAGAGCAGAAATGAGCGCAGAAATAAAAATGATCGCGCCTAAGACATTAATGGCAAAAACGAAAGTGATATTCGTCCCTTCCTCAAAAAAGCCTCCGAAAACGAACATGATTCCTTCTGTGCTATAATCGATCACACTCTGAACACCGAGCGCGGCCTTATTCAAAATGGTTTGTCCAAAGGGAACCTTCAAAACAAACAAAACAAGCAAAAATTCAAGACCAATTCCTATCATGACCGTGCGCCAATTAATCGCAGAACGCTTGCTGCTCCACAACCATGCCAAAAACAGGACTCCCATCAATGAAAAAACGCCATAAATAATACTCAAAGCAAGATACCTCCAAGTGATATGTTCACCTCAATGATTACTTATACATCCACTTCGTCGTATGATGTCTGACCACTTACAAAAAAGAAAAAAGCGTATGTGACCTTCTCTCAATATAAAGAAAGCCCCATACACTTTTACATGCATAGAATGACTTTCCTTATAGTCCGGCAATTTAAGGTTGCCAGGTAGAGACTTATGGTCCATATCACCATAGATATATAAGGAATTCATATGAAGTTTATTTTGAGACTTTAACATGAGGAATAACTTTTGCACAATATGAAACCATAAAGTTTATATATTGTGAAAGTTCACACGATCAATATACTAGACATCTACTGGTTCTGTAATAGCAAGTAAATTAACAGATAAGTCCATTTCTAACTCAAAATGATGCTTAGCGATGTTACTTTTATCAAATAGAGCGGATGTCGAATTAACTTTATATGTTCGTTTTTCCAATGGAAAAAGACAACACCCAAAGAGGTTAGTTGCCTTTTTTGACCTTCACTAAGAATTCACTGCTTAGCTCTTTTTAGAGAAATGGAACTTGGTAATTTTTCTTTGAAGCTCATTCATGGGTTACACTTTTAAAACGAGTTGCGCCACGCACTCCACGTGACTCGTCTGCGGAAACATATCAACAGGCTGCACTTCCTTCGTCTCATACCCGCCGTCTTCCAGAATTCTCAGGTCTCGGGCAAGGGTTGCGGGGTTACAGGAGACGTAGACAACCCGCTTTGGCTGCATGGCAAGAATCGTATCGAGCAGTGCCTGGTCGCAGCCCTTACGAGGTGGATCTACAACAATAACGTCTGCTTTGTTGCCTTCATCGTGCCACGCCGGAATCACTTCCTCCGCCAGCCCCGCTTTGAATGAGGTATTCGTAAATCCGTTCAGTTCAGCATTGGCTTTTGCATCCTCAATGGCCTGTTCAACAATCTCTACGCCAAAAACATGCTTCGCTTTTTGTGCGAGAAAGAGTGAGATCGTCCCGATTCCACAATAAGCATCAATGACAGATTCATCACCATTGAGCTGGGCATATTCAAGTGCTTTTTTATACAGAACCTCTGTTTGAATAGGATTGATCTGATAAAAGCTGCGTGCGGAAATGGCAAACCGGACATCTCCGATTGAATCGTAAATAACGTCTCTTCCCCAAAGCGTTCTGTTTTTGTTTCCTAAAATGACGTTTGTTTTCTGATCGTTGATATTGTGCACAACTGAGGTGAGTCCCTCGATTTGATCGCGCAGTACTTCCACCAGTTCATCAGCATGTGGCAGATTTTTCGTTCTCGTAACAAGGACCACCATCACTTCACCGGACGTGCGGCCATAACGGATCACGACATGTCTGAGAATGCCTTTATGACGAGCCTCATCGTATGGCGTGATACCGAATTTCTCCGCCTCTTTTTTCACCAGATTCATCACCTGATCGCTGACTTGCTCCTGAATGATACATTCATTTACATCAATAATGTCGTGACTTCTCTGTGCGTAAAAGCCGGCGATTACACGGCCATTTTCAATCCCGACAGGAACCTGACTTTTATTGCGGTAGCGCCACGGATCTTCCATTCCGAGCGTTGGATGAACAGTTACATTCTTCAGTTTGCCAATCCGCTCAAGCACATCTTCAACCTGCTTTTGCTTCGCTTTCAGCTGACCTTCATAGCTTAGATGCTGAAGCTGACAGCCTCCACATTTATAGTAAACAGGACATGGCGGCTCAACACGATCTTCACTCGGTTCGAGGTTTTCCATCAGCCGGCCAAATCCGAAATTTTTGGTTGTTTTGACGACCTTTGTTTTCACTTTCTCACCAGGTAAAGCAAGCGGGATAAAGAGTGGATACCCATCCACTTTTCCGACACCGTGCCCTTCATGTGTTAAATCTTCTATTGTTACAATATATTCTTCATTTTTTTGAACAGGTAAAGCCTGTTTTTTCGTCATGATTCATCGTCCTTTATGTTAGAATCGCTGCCCATTATTGTAGCATACTTTACGGATATAAGGGATTTAGTTTCAATCTGTCGGAAATAGGGAATAACATATTTACCATTTTCACCTTGATTTTTTACTGCATGGACTGTAGAATGGAGAAACTATTCTTTTAATTCAAATAATTCTAACAAAAGGAGGAAGCAGAATGGGACAATCACCTATCGTAACAAGAAAGGTACTTGCTTACATTACACGCGAACGGAACGGACAGACGGAACTGCTGGTCTTTTCTCAACAGGATCCATCAGCTGGCCTCCAGGTGCCAGGCGGAGGCGTTGAGGATGACGAACTGCTGATTGATGCACTGTATCGCGAGGTTGAAGAAGAAAGCGGACTGAAGCGTGATGAGCTTCAGCTGCAGGGTAAGCTGCATAAGCAGATGTACTATTCAGAAGACCGCTCCAAATACTACGAGCGTAACTTCTTTCATCTATCCCTCACCCGTCCGGCAGATGATGAGTGGGACTACGTTGTAGACGGTGACGGCGAGGATGGCGGTATGAAATTCCACTTCGAATGGCGCCCTCTCCACGAAGCCTCTAAGCTCGCAGCGGATATGGACAATGCGGTTGAGTGGATTTATCAGTAAAACAAACCCCCGTCTGATTTGATCAGGCGGGGGTTTAATTTTTTCTGCCAGGAAGTGCGTGAATGGATCAGGTCCGCATCTTATGTCGTTAGCTACATCACTTCTGTCGCTAAAGGTTCCCTTTATGTCGATAGATTGATTCAGCCTACTTAAATGGTTGATCCGGCTCAATTTTCTGTTGAAAGACCTTTCATTTATGTCGGTGGCAGCTCTTAATTTGTTAAGATCGTCACCTAATCTGTTGATAGCTAAAATTCCATCAATCACCTTACTAAACGTACAAAAACCCGGCCATTACGCCGGGTTTTCCTGGTCTTCCTCATCAATAATACTGTTCTTCAGCACCACATTTTTATCTTCATCCACGCGATCCTCTTTACGAAGCTGATCAAGCGGTGCAAAGACGTTTATGTGGCGGTAAAGGTTTTGGAATTCAGCCGGCAGCAGCCCGCCAAACTCCCCGTCGAGATTCAGCTGAACCATTTCAGGTGACATGACCTTGATATGGTTGGCCTTAATGTACTCCAGGTGCGGATCGTTCAGATGCTCTCCGCGAAGCGCAAGTGAAATGATCCGGATCGTTTCTGCGAGATTTGTTTTCTTTAAAAACATCAGTGTAAAAAGCCCATCGTTAATGGAGGAATCCGGCGCAAGCTTCTCAAAGCCGCCAACCGAGTTTGTCAGACCGATTAAAAACAGCATGACTTCCCCTTCAAATACTTTCCCGTCGTATTCAATACGCACATGTGTCGGCTTGAAGGATGGCAGCATTTCAATCCCTTTCAGGTAATAAGCCAGCTGTCCCAAAACGGTTTTCAACTTACTTGGCACCTCATAGGTGAGCTCTGTCATCCGGCCACCGCCGGCAATGTTAATGAAATACTTTTCATTCATACGGCCAATATCAACCGGAATCGTTTCACCCTTTATGATGATATCAAGCGCTTTTTCAATATCGCGTGGAATATGAAGAGCGCGTGCGAAATCGTTGGTCGTTCCCATTGGAATCAGACCGATCTTTGGACGGTTTGGCTTTTCTGCAACGCCATTGATCACTTCATTCAGCGTTCCGTCACCACCGGCCGCAATGACCAGATCATAGCCGCGCTCCACCGCAATGGCGGCAGCGTCCGTCGCGTCACCTGCACCGGTTGTTGCGTGGCAGGACGTCTCATATCCAGCCTGTTCAAGTTTCATTAAAACCTCCGGCAGATGCTTTCTGAAAAGCTCTCTGCCCGAAGTCGGATTATAAATTATTCGTGCTCGTTTCATGGTATTCAGCCTGCCTTTTTCATAATCGATCAGTTACAAGCGTTTTTTTCATCTGATCAGGTGTAAGCATACTTATAAAATTATAGTCTCTTTTATCAATATGTAAACAAAAAAGAATAAGCCAGCTGACTGACTTATCCTTATCATACCGTTAAATGACGTTTTTTACCACAATTAGCTTAATTTCTGTTTAAGCTCTGCATACACTTCTTTCCAAAAATCCTCGCGCTCTGTATAAGCTGCCGTCAATTGTTTAATCATCAGGCTTTGTCCGTCCTTAAATGCCGGATCTTCCTTAGCAGGTAGGTTGAATCTTGCCTCATCGACAAATGATTGAACGTTTTCAGCACGCGGTCCCCATTTTGCAACTTCTTCTCCATTTTCATCTATAAAGATAAAAATCGGAATCGCACGCGATGTACCGTTTGTTAAATATTGATCCATCAGCTCAAGGTTGCTGTCACGGAGTAAGAAGCGGACCTCCATTTCAGACTGTTCAGCAAGCTTCAGCAAAACAGGATTGTTCATCATCGCATCACCGCACCAGTCTTCTGTCAGAACAATGGCTTTGAGATTTTTCTCTTTTAACTGATCAAAAAACACCTGATCTTCCGGCAGCTTAAATTCATCGTACACTTTTTGCATATTGTCTTTGTGGGATTCCATCTGGTCGATGTATTGCTCAGAAGTCAGCCCTTTTTCGAACCATTCGTTTAATGTTGTCATGTTGATCACCTCATTTTTAAGAATCGCATATTTTGAATGGGAGGTCGAATGATTGGTTTGATGGATGTGGGTTTGAGAAATAGTGACTTTTTAAAACCGGGTGGGAGCGATCCTCCGCTTTCCGCGGCCGGGCGGTGAACCCGCTGTGCTCCGCACAGACGGTTTCACCTGTCCCTCCTCTGCCGCAGGAGTCTACGGATCGCTCCCACCCTAATTCCATTTATACTCTTAAATAGTTTAAATAGTTTAAATAGATCAATACGGCCTGGAAGCGTCCTTTCCATGGCCGCTCGGTAAGCCCTCTAAACATTCCGAGAGTTGCTAAATAATCTTAGAGAGTTGTGTAATGACCTCAAGAAGTGGTCTAATAACTGCAAAAGTTGACTAATAATCCATAAAAGTTGCTTAATAAACAATAATCCAATCCCTCCATCCCCATTTCACCTTCAAAAAAACGACCTGGAGCCCACTCTCCAGGTCGTTTTGAAGTATTCACATTTAGCTTAGGAATTAGCGCTTTTTGATTTCCTGCATCAGGATCTTGTTGACCATTGGCGGGTTGGCCTGGCCTTTTGATGCTTTCATGATTTGACCCACGAGGAAACCGATGGCGCGGTCTTTACCGTTTTTGAAGTCTTCGATGGACTGAGGGTTGTTGTCGAGCGCTTCTGTGACGAATCCAAGCAGCTGACCCTCATCCGAAATTTGTACAAGGCCTTTTTCTTTGACGATTTTGTTTGGATCGCCGCCGTTTTCGATCAGTTCTTTGAAGACTTTTTTGGCGATTTTAGATGAAATCGTGCCGTCTTCAATCAGTTTGATCATGCCGGCTAAGCCCTGTGGCGTTAAAGCTGTATCGCTAAGCTCTTTTTGCTCGGCGTTCAGGTATGCGGACACTTCACCCATCAGCCAGTTGGATGATAGCTTTGCATCTGCTCCCTGTTGAAGTGTTGCTTCAAAGAAATCGGACATTTCTTTTGTCAGCGTCAGTACCATTGCGTCATACGCAGGGAGTCCAAGCTCTTCCACGTAACGCTTTTTACGTGCGTCTGGAAGCTCAGGGATTGTCTGGCGGACGCTTTCCTTCCACTCTTCATCAATGTAAAGAGAGACAAGGTCCGGTTCCGGGAAGTAACGGTAATCGTCAGATCCTTCTTTCACACGCATCAGTAATGTTTTGCCTGTTGATTCGTCAAAACGGCGTGATTCCTGACGGATTTCTCCGCCTGATAGAAGCACTTCTTCCTGACGTTTTTCTTCAAACTCAAGACCCTTTTTAACAAAGTTAAAGGAGTTCAGGTTTTTAAGCTCTGTTTTCGTACCGAATTCTTCCTGCCCGACTGGACGAAGGGAAATATTCGCGTCACAGCGCAGTGATCCTTCTTCCATTTTACAGTCTGAAACGCCTGTATATTGGATGATGGATTTGATTTTTTCAAGGTAAGCGTAAGCTTCAGCCGGTGTTCTTAAATCCGGCTCTGATACGATCTCAATCAGCGGTGTTCCCTGACGGTTGTAGTCTACAAGAGAATAACCCTTGTCTGTATGTGTCAGTTTACCAGCGTCTTCCTCAAGGTGAAGTCGTGTAATACCGATTTTTTTCGTGTAACCATCTACTTCAATTTCAATCCAGCCGTGTTCACCGATTGGCTGGTCAAATTGAGAAATCTGATAGGCCTTTGGGTTATCCGGATAGAAATAGTTTTTACGGTCAAACTTTGTGTGATCAGCAATCTGGCAGTTCAGCGCCATTGCTGCTTTCATTCCCCAGTCCACTGCGCGTCGGTTGATTACCGGTAGAACGCCCGGGTATCCAAGGTCAATCACATTTGTATTTGTGTTCGGCTCCGCACCAAAATGAGCAGGTGCAGGAGAGAACATTTTAGAATCAGTCTTTAATTCAACGTGAACTTCTAGTCCAATGATGGTTTCAAAGTTTGTCATGGTTTCTCCCTCCTACAGCTCCGGCTTTAATTTATGATGCTCTGTTGCCTGTTCAAAGGCATGTGCCACACGATAAACCGTGCTCTCATCAAAATGCTTTCCGATGATTTGAAGTCCAAGCGGAAGTCCCTCAGAAGAAAGACCAGCCGGAACAGAAATACCCGGTACGCCTGCAAGGTTGACAGGAATCGTCAGGATATCATTCGCATACATCGTCAGCGGATCATTGATTTGCTCGCCGATCTTAAAGGCCGGTGTAGGAGTTGTTGGACCCACTACGACATCATAGTTTTCAAAAATATTTTCGAAGTCCTGCTTAATCAACGTGCGGACTTTCTGTGCTTTTTTATAGTAAGCATCGTAATAGCCTGAGCTTAACGCATACGTTCCAAGCATGATACGGCGTTTTACTTCGTCACCGAAGCCTTCTGCGCGCGTCTTCTTATAAAGATCAATCAGGTTTTCAGCGTTGTCCGCACGGTAGCCGTAACGGATCCCGTCAAAACGGGCAAGGTTTGCGGATGCTTCTGATGAAGACAGCAGGTAATACGTTGCGACACCGTATTTAGAGTGAGGCAGTGATACTTCATCAATCGTCGCACCAAGTCCTTCAAGCACTTTAAGCGCTTCGCGAACATTTTGGCGTACTTCTTCACTGACACCTTCACCGAGATATTCTTTCGGTACCGCTACCTTCAGACCTTTAATATCGCCAGTCAAAGCGCTGCGATAATTTGGCACATCTACATTGGCAGAGGTTGAATCATTTGGATCCAGTCCAGCAATCGCCTCTAAAAGATAAGCATTGTCTTCTACGTTTCGTGTAATCGGACCGATCTGGTCAAGTGATGAGGCAAATGCGATTAGACCGAAACGGGATACACGGCCATATGTCGGCTTTAACCCGACAACGCCGCAGAAAGAAGCAGGCTGACGGATCGAGCCACCTGTATCTGAACCTAATGAAAATGGTACTTCCCCAGCCGCAACTGCTGCAGCGGAACCACCTGAAGATCCACCTGGAACTGCATCCAGGTTCCATGGATTACGCGTTTTAGTAAAATGAGAGTTCTCTGTTGAAGATCCCATCGCAAATTCATCCATATTTAATTTACCGATTGTAATCGCATCAGCTGCGTGAAGCTTATCAGCCACTGTTGCATTATAGATCGGATCAAAGTTTCCAAGAATTTTACTCGCAGCCGTTGTGCGAAGCTCTTTCGTCACGATATTATCCTTCACACCAATGGGCATTCCGAATAATAATCCTTCTGAATCAGAAGAAAGCTTTTTCTGAAGCTCCTCTGCACGCGCCAGGGCACGCTCTTCATCAAGTGTTAGAAAAGCCTGAACCTGACCATCTACATCCGCAATCCGTTTGTACGATTCACGAACAAGATCCGTAACGGTAATCTCTTTCTTATGTAACAGATCCTGAAGATCAGCAAGCTTGTGATCAAATAAAGACATGAGTGGCCCTCCCTATTCCAAAATAGTCGGCACCTTCACCTGGCCATCCTGGTGATCCGGTGCATTCTTTAATACTTTCTCGCGCGGCAGTCCATCGACTGACTTATCTTCACGCATAATATTCTTCATTTCAAGAACATGCGTTGTCGGTTCAACGTGATCTGTATCAAGCTCATTCAGCTGCTCAGCAAATGTAATAATCGCACCAAGCTGGTCAGCAAACTTTGCTGCTTCCTCCTCAGTGATACTTAAGCGCGCCAAATGGGCAACGTGTTTTACTTCATCTGTCGTAATTTTCGTCATTGTGACTCACCTCCGTGTATGTTCGAACACTCACAATACTGTTTATCATACCAAAAAGTGTGACAGAGAGGCAACCGGGGGACGGAGCGGCTGTTCCTTTTCAGAAAAAGGAACAGCCGCTCCGTCCCCCTCAAAAAGAAAAGCACCCGAAAATCATCCCGGGTACTTCACTCAGGCAGCCTGACTTTTTGCCACTTGTTACTATTTTAAATAGAAGAAACAGGATTATTTGAATAATCGTTCCCAAAATGTTGGTGCTGCTCCGTTGTCTGCAGACCTTTTTGGAAGTGTAATGGTTTCTTTGTCCACAGCATCGGGATGTGACAGGATCAGTCCGTATTCAGAGTTGTGTTCTCTATTAGTCACGACCTGATACGATACACCATGCCTGTCAGCGAGCTGAATATATTTCGAGATAAAACGGTAGCTCATATTGCCATTCAAAAACAGCTTCAGTTCTTTATATTTTTTCATCGCTTCTTCAATTTCCGGGTAGACTTCAGATTCTCTAATCTGATTTTGATACAAAGCGTATTCAATCCGTTCACGAATCGAGGTCAGGTACATTCTACGTTCATCCGGCAGCGTCTCTCTGGCACCATAGATTCCTTCCTGAAGATAATCATCTACATTGCGTTTACCTTGCGCCATGCTGTCACCCTTTCCTTTAACCTTTTTCTATTGTATAAAAAATCGCGCTGTTTTGCATGCTTGAAGACCCAGGGGACGGAGCGGGTGTGCCTTTCTGTGAAAAGGACCACCCGCTCCGTCCCCCCTTACAAACCCGTGACAATGATGACAAATCGCTTGCAGAAAACGCCGGAAGCCTAGTAAAATAAAGGTATTATAAATATTCAGAATAGTTTTACTTTTATTTTTTTAAAATCCGCTGTATCCCTTATGTTTTATAGGGTCTGAGGCTATTTTACCAATTCGCATCCAGTTTAGATTGCTTGAATCCTGGTTATTTATTTGTTAGGTTTAGCAACTGTAAGTGTCACGCAACAATTGACACAAAAAATTCATTTTACAAGGAGGAGATTTGGTGGAAGCCGTTGAGATTGGAATTGAAGTCTATATTTCACTCGCGATTTATTTCATCGCCATGCTGGGTATTGGTTATTATGCTTATAAAAAATCAACCGGCGACTTATCAGAGTATATGCTTGGAGGCAGACAACTTGGACCGGGTGTAACCGCACTTTCTGCCGGCGCATCCGACATGAGTGGATGGATGCTGCTTGGTCTACCAGGCTCGATCTATGTATCCGGAATCTCGGGCATGTGGATTGCGGTTGGTTTATCCATTGGAGCATATTTAAACTATGTATT
Source organism: Jeotgalibacillus aurantiacus (assembly GCF_020595125.1). Lineage (NCBI taxonomy): Bacteria > Bacillati > Bacillota > Bacilli > Caryophanales > Caryophanaceae > Jeotgalibacillus > Jeotgalibacillus aurantiacus. The sequence continues at coordinate 38,333 of NZ_JACNMS010000005.1, read as the reverse complement.
CGTTGCACCTCGTTTAAGAACTTACACAGAAGTAGCAAATGATTCAATCACAATTCCTGATTATTTTGAGAATCGTTTTGTCGATAACACAAAAATTTTGCGCTTCGTTTCCGCAATTGTCATCATTATTTTCTTCACTGTCTACACATCTTCAGGTATGGTTTCAGGTGGAGTACTTTTTGAAAGTGCATTTGGACTTGATTATACAACAGGACTAATTGTAACTGCAGGTGTTGTCCTTGCTTACACTTTATTCGGAGGATTCCTTGCTGTTAGTATTACTGACTTTGTTCAAGGTTGTATTATGTTCGTTGCGCTCATTCTTGTACCGATTGTGGCATTTATGGAGCTTGGCGGGGTCGGCCCGACATTCGATACGATTAATGCAATTGATCCAACACTGACATCTTTCTTCCAGGGTACTACTTTCCTTGGATTTATCGGATTGATGGCCTGGGGTCTTGGTTACTTTGGACAACCTCATATTATCGTACGTTTTATGGCGATCAGAGATGTTAAATCTCTAAAATCTGCACGTCGAATCGGGATGACGTGGATGATCGTTGCAATTATCGGTGCACTATTCACCGGTCTTACAGGTATTGCTTATATCGCAAATACAGGAGCAGAGCTTGCAGATCCAGAAACAATCTTTGTTTTCTATTCTCAGGTATTGTTCCACCCATTAATTTCAGGTTTCTTACTTGCAGCGATTTTAGCAGCGATTATGAGTACAGTATCTTCACAGCTGCTTGTTACATCAAGTGCGCTGACAGAAGACTTCTACAACACGTTCCTGAAGCGCAGTGCATCTGACAAAGAGCTTGTACTCGTCGGACGTATTTCAGTTCTTCTTGTTGCGATCGTTGCGATCTTCCTGTCACTTGACTCTGACAGCACGATCCTTGATATCGTAAGTAACGCATGGGCAGGATTCGGTTCTGCATTTGGACCGGCGATCCTGTTAAGTCTATACTGGAAACGCATGAACCGCTGGGGTGCCCTTGCAGGTATGCTTGTTGGTGCGATTACTGTTATCCTATGGGTATACGTATTCGACCTGAGCGGATTCCTATACGAAATGATTCCAGGATTCTTCCTAAGTTTACTTGCCATCATTGTAGTAAGCTTAACAACTGGAAACTCTCGTCAGCCAGTACGTGACGGATTCGACGAGTTCGAAAAAGTACACGAGATTGAATCAAATAAATAATTTTTATTACTCAACCTGTCCGGCACCAGCCGGGCAGGTTTTTTCATGCTACAGAAAACCATTCAGCCTGAGTCAAAACTCATGATTTTAAGAAAGAAGTGCAATATCTTTCGAAACAAGCTCAACATTCTCCGAATCAGACTCAAAATAATGCGAAACACCAGCCAAATCTTGCGAACCTCCCCATTAATTTTACGAACCCCCTTCTCTTCCTTAGAAAGGATGGCTCCTGCCCGACTTTACGAATAAATATTATCCTCCCAAAAACATTCAAACCGAACTGACAATTTCTGCATATAATCACACATTACAAGCATATCAGGAAACGCTTACATAAAAAATCGTTAAAAATTTCAGAAAAAACGAAAAAAACACGAGGATTATTGTTATACTTTGTAGAAATTGTATAGACCAATTGTATGAAAGGATGAGTGCTCCCTTGGAACAGCTTCTTAGTGATTATGATATCCACCTTTTCCACGAGGGAACCTTGCAGAATGCGCAATCTGTATTTGGCGCCCACCTGATTAAAGAAAAACAGAAAATTACTGGAACGCGCTTTACCGTCTGGGCTCCTCACGCCCGTTCTGTTTCAGTCGTTGGAGACTTCAATGGCTGGCAGCCCGGGAATTTGAAAATGGAACGCGTCAACCGTGAAGGCATATGGACGGCAGAGGTTGGGGACAATCTTGAAGGGGAAATTTATAAATACGCCATCACGACACAATCTGGAGATGTGTTGATGAAAGCTGACCCCTACGCTGTTTATTCAGAGCTGAGACCAAACACCGCTTCTATTGTATATGACCTGTCAGGCTATAAATGGGGGGATCAGCTATACCGCCAGCGTATTCGTCGCAGGCGTCCGATTTATGAGCGCCCACTCGCTATTTATGAGCTTCACTTAAATTCATGGAAGCAAAAAGAAGACGGTTCTTTCTATACATATCGTGAATACGCTGATGAGCTGATTCCCTATGTAAAAGAACGCGGTTTCACACATATCGAGCTGCTTCCATTGACTGAGCACCCGTTAGACGCGTCATGGGGCTACCAGGGAACAGGTTATTATTCTCCAACGAGCCGCTTTGGCACGCCTCACGATTTAATGTATTTCATTGACCGCTGTCATCAGGAGGATCTTGGCGTCCTGCTTGACTGGGTTCCCGGTCATTTCTGTAAGGATTCTCATGGGCTATATCTGTTTGATGGGCAGCCACTATATGAATACGAGTCCTTCAGCGACCGTGAAAACCTGGAATGGGGAACAGCAAACTTTAATCTTGCGAAAGGTGAAGTCCGAAGCTTCCTGATCTCTAATGCACTGTACTGGATGAAAACCTTCCGGATTGATGGCCTCAGAGTGGATGCAGTCGCCAATATTCTTCATTGGGCAAACAGCGAGCCTCTTACATCAAATCCGTATGCTGTGGAGTTTTTACAGGAGTTAAATAAAGCTGTGTTTCAGGAAAATCCGCGCTTTCTCATGATGGCTGAGGATTCAACAGACTGGCCAAATGTTACAGGGCCTGTTCATGAAGGCGGACTTGGATTTAATTACAAATGGAACATGGGCTGGATGAACGATGTACTGGATTATATGTCCTATCATCCATTTGAGCGGAGGCATCACCACCACAAGCTGACGTTTTCTATGGTCTATGCTTATTCCGAAAATTATATTTTACCGTTTTCTCATGATGAAGTCGTGCATGGTAAGCGCTCTCTGCTTCATAAGATGCCTGGTGAGTACTGGGAAAAGTTTGCGCAGTGGCGCCTATTGCTTAGTTTTATGATGGCCCATCCGGGTAAAAAGCTCCTTTTTATGGGTTCTGAGTTTGCCCAGTTCGATGAATGGAAATATATACAAGGATTGGACTGGTTTTTAAAGGAATATGAATCTCATCGTCAGGCAGATACGTTCTCGAAAGAATTGATGGATTTTTACCTGTCCCACAAAGCGCTTCATGAGTTTGATCACGATCCTCAGGGGTTTGAATGGATTGATGCTGATAATGCAGAGCAAAGTATTTATTCGTTTATCCGCAGAGGAAAAAGGAAAAGTGACACACTCATCGTCGTTTGTAACTTCACAAATGTCAGCTACGATGCTTTCCAGCTTGGTGCTCCATTCTCAGGGAAATGGGAAGAAGTTTTTTCGAGTGACAGTAAACATGTCGGTGGAACGGATCATCTTAATACTGAAGCCGTTGAAACAGAAGAAAAACCTATGCACCATCGTAAGCAGTCTTTAACGATGAAGGTACCTCCACTCGGTATCACGATTTGGAAACCTGCAAAAAAATAACAGAATCAAGGAGCGTGACATAATGGTTAAAAAGAAGTGTGTTGCTATGTTGTTAGCAGGTGGTCAGGGAAGCCGTCTTCACTCTCTTACAACAAATATCGCAAAGCCTGCCGTGCCGTTCGGCGGAAAGTACCGGATCATTGATTTTACGTTAAGTAACTGCACAAACTCAGGTATTGATACGGTTGGCGTGTTAACCCAGTATCAGCCGCTTGTTCTGAATTCCTATATCGGAATCGGCAGCGCCTGGGATCTTGACCGTCGTAATGGCGGGGTAACCGTCCTCCCACCTTATACAGAGGCATCCGGTGTGAAATGGTACAGCGGTACAGCAAATGCCATTTATCAGAACCTGAATTACATTGAGCAGTATAATCCTGAATACGTCCTGATTCTGTCCGGTGACCACATTTATAAAATGGATTATTCAAAAATGCTTGATTATCATATCCAGAATGAAGCGGAAGCAACGATTTCAGTCATTGAAGTGCCTTGGGAAGAAGCGAGCCGATTTGGCATCATGAATACGAATGCGGACTTTGAAATCGAAGAATTTGACGAGAAGCCGGATGAGCCGAAAAGCAACCTTGCTTCAATGGGGATCTATATTTTCAACTGGAAGTCATTAAAGAATTATCTTGAACTGGATAATACGAATGAAGAATCTTCACATGATTTCGGTAAAGATCTGATTCCTTTATTCCTCAATGAAGGTAAGCGCCTGATGGCTTATCCGTTTGAAGGTTATTGGAAGGATGTTGGTACGGTTAAGAGCTTATGGGAAGCAAATATGGATTTGCTGGAGGAGAATCCGGGCCTGAATCTATTTGATCATTCCTGGAGAATCTATTCCCGTAACCCGAATCAGCCACCTCAATACTTATCACAGACATCTGATGTAAAGGATTCACTCATCAATGAAGGATGTATCATCGAAGGAACGGTCCGCCACTCTGTTATTTTCCAGGGCGTTCAGATTAAAGAAGATGCAATCATTGAAGACTCCGTGATTATGCCGGATGCAGTGATTGGGAAAGGTGCTACAATCCGATGCGCTATTGTACCGGAGCATATTACCGTTCCAAATGATGTAACGATTGAACCTGAAGCGGGATCTGGAGAAATTATTCTTGTGACTCAAGAGATGGTTGAAAAACTTCGAAAGGATGTGACAGCATGAGCCGTTTATTAGGAGTCATTGATGCAGCTACTGTTATGGGGGGACTTCAGGATTTAACCTTAAACCGTTCTGTTGCTTCCATCCCCTTTGCCGGGCGTTACCGGTTTATTGATTTTGTTTTATCAAATATGGTGAATTCAGGCGTGAGCAGTGTGGCTATTTTCCCTAAGCACCAGTACCGCTCATTGATGGACCATATCGGATCAGGAAAGAACTGGGATCTGGACCGTAAACGCGACGGTCTGTTCTTCTTCCCTCCTTATTTTGAACCGAACGAAACGACGAGTATCGGTTCATTTGCCCGCCTGGAGCAGCACATTGAATTTTTCAAGCGCAGCCACCAGGATTATGTGGTCATTGCAAACAGCTACGTAATTACCAATGTGGATTTTGAAGAAGCGCTGGCTGAACATTTGATTCATGATTATGATATTACAGAAATTCAGCATAACGGTGAATCTCTTGAAATGTATGTATTAAGTAAATCTCTTTTAGTAGATTTGATTGAAAATCGACGGAACTCTCAATTTATCAGCGTGTCAGATGTCGTGAAACAGCCTCTGCACAGCTTTAACATCGGGTCGTATGAACATAAGAGCTACACTGCGATTATTGATTCAATTCCTGCCTATTTTAAACATTCGATGGATCTCCTCGGACATGCTGCATGGAGCCAGTTATTCTCGTCAGACCGCCCGATCTACACGAAGGTAAAGGATGAGCCGCCAACAAAATATGCGTCCAATGCACACGTATCCGACTCCATGATCGCCAATGGGGCAAGCATTGAAGGGACAATTGAGAGCAGCATTGTCTCACGTGCAGTGAAAATCGGAAAAGACTCTGTCGTGAAAAATTGTATTGTGATGCAAAAAAGCCAGATTGGAAAAGGCTGTACGCTTGAATATGTGATTTTGGATAAAGACGTGAAGGTGCTGGACGGAACGACACTTAGAGGAACTGCCGAAAAACCACTCGTTCTGCGAAAAGGAAGCATCCGTGAAGCGGCGGTGGCTCAATGAAAGTCCTCTTTGCCGTATCAGAATGTGCGCCATTTGTAAAATCAGGAGGCCTCGGTGATGTTGCCGGGGCCCTTCCTAAAGAATTAAAAAAACTGGGTACTGATGTCCGGGTTATGCTCCCAAAGTATTCTCTGATCTCAGATGAGCTGCTGTCAAAAGCGAAAAAGATCAAGTCAATTACCGTCCAGGTCGGCTGGCGCAATCAATATTGCGGAATTGAGACACTCGAACATGGAGGTATTACATATTATCTGATCGATAATGAATACTACTTCAAAAGGGATTCTCTATATGGTCATTATGATGACGCCGAACGATTTGCCTTCTTCAGCCGTGCAGTTCTTGATTCACTCCCTGTTATCCCATTTAAGCCGGATGTGATTCATTGTCACGACTGGCACACAGGGATAGTACCTTTTCTGCTTGACCGGAAATATAAGCAGGACTCATTTTATAAATCCATGAAAACCGTTTTCACGATTCATAACCTGCAATTTCAGGGTCTCTTCCCTCAAAGTATTCTTGGCGACCTGTTAAACCTTGAGGATCACTATTTCCATTCCGGTGAACTTGAGTTTAACGGCGCGGTAAGTTTTATGAAGGGGGCAATCCTAAGTTCTAATGCACTTACAACCGTGAGCCCGACTTATAAAGACGAAATCCAGACCCATTTCTTCGGTGAAAAGCTGGACGGACTTTTACGTGATCAGTCCTTTAAGCTTTCAGGGATATTAAACGGGATTGATACAGAAAGCTATCACCCGGAGCTTGACTCTTATATTACAAAACCTTATTCCCTGAAAACTGTGGCTGATAAGAAAGAAAATAAAAAAGCACTCCAAAAGGAATTTAATTTACCTGTTACAGATTCTGTTCCTGTGATCGCCATGGTCACAAGACTGACTGAACAAAAAGGCTTGTCTCTCGTCAAACGTGTCATGCATGAACTGATTAATGAAGAGGCGTTCCAGCTTGTAGTTTTGGGCAGCGGTGATCCTGAATTTGAAGGATACTTTCATTATTTGGCAACAGCTTTTCCTGAAAAAACAGGGGTTTATATCGGTTTTTCAGAAGCACTTGCCCACCGGATTTATGCCGGTGCCGATTACTTCCTGATGCCGTCGCTGTTTGAACCGTGTGGACTGAGTCAGCTCATTTCCCTGCAGTATGGAACCATTCCGATTGTCCGCGAAACGGGTGGATTGAATGATACCGTTCACTCTTGGAATGAAGCAGATGAGACCGGTAACGGATTCACATTTACAAATTACAATGCACATGATATGAAGCACACGATTAAACGGGCGCTCTCCTACTATAAAGATCAGAACGTCTGGCCGAAGCTGCAGGAAAATGCCATGTCCGGTGATTACAGCTGGGCACGTTCAGCAGGCGAATATCAGACGCTATATCAGCGACTTCAAGGGAGGAACTAACACAAATGTTCCGTGATAAAAATGCGTTCAAAACCGCCTTCTTGCAGCGGCTGGAGCAATCATCCGGCCTGTCATTTGAACAATCAACCAAGCAGCACCAATACCAGACGCTTGGCATGATGGTACGGGAATACGTCAGTACCAACTGGATCGCCTCTAATGAACATACCCGCAAAGGGGACCATAAAGAGGTGTACTATTTATCCATTGAGTTTCTTCTTGGCAGACTGCTGGTGAGCTCACTCGTTAACCTGGGTGTAAAAGAAATTGTGGAAGAAGGCCTCGCAGACCTTGATATCAGCCTGAGTGACCTTGAGGAAGCAGAGGCAGATGCAGGACTGGGTAACGGCGGTCTTGGACGTCTGGCCGCCTGCTTTTTAGATTCTATGGCTTCTCTTTCCATGGCCGGTCATGGTCACGGGATCCGGTATAAGCATGGTCTGTTTGAACAAAAAATTATTGACGGATATCAGGTAGAACTTCCTGAACAATGGTTACGTAACGGTAACGTCTGGGAAGTCCGAAAGCCTGACCTTGCAGTAGAAGTTCCTTACTGGGGCAGCGTTTCATGGACAGAGGAAAAAGGCCGGATGATCTTTAAGCACGAAAATGCCGAGACCATTCTGGCTGTTCCGTTCGATATGCCCGTGATCGGATATGATACGGACCGGGTTAATACATTACGTCTTTGGGGAGCAGAGCCCTCAAAGAATTTCCCGTCACATAAGGACTTTATGCAATATAAACGGGATACGGAGCAGGTTTCTGAATTCCTTTATCCAAATGACATGTCTGATGAAGGAAAAATACTGCGTCTGAAACAGCAGTATTTTCTCGTCCGGGCAAGCCTTGCCAGTATTCTGCGTGATTACAAGGAAAATCATTGCGACCTGTACGAACTGCATGAACACATTGCGATTCACATTAACGATACTCATCCTGCTCTTGCCATACCTGAGCTGATGCGGATTTTGATGGATGACGAAGGGATGCGCTGGGAAGAAGCGTGGAGTATCGTGACGGAAACGATCTCATACACTAACCACACAATTTTGTCAGAAGCACTTGAGAAATGGTCCGTTGACCTTTTCCGTCCTCTCTTCCCGAGAATTTATCAGATCATCGAAGAAATCAACCGCCGCTTTTGTGAAGAGCTGTGGGAAGCCTATCCGGGTGACTGGGACCGTATCGAGTCAATGGCTGTGATCGCACACGGCTTCGTAAAAATGGCGCACCTGTCGATTGTAGGAAGTCACAGTGTCAATGGCGTAGCCAGACTTCATACCGAAATCCTGAAAATGCGTGAGATGAAAAACTTCCATGAGTTTTATCCTCACCGTTTCAATAACAAAACAAATGGTATTACGCACCGCAGATGGCTGCTTCAGGCGAACCCTGAGCTGACTTCTGCCATCAATGACGCAATCGGAACGGATTGGATCAAGGATACACAAAAGCTCGATGCCCTTATCCCGTTTGCAGAGGATGCGTCGTTCCAGAAAAAAATTGATCAGATTAAATACGATAAAAAAGTGGCACTCGCTGACATTATCAAAGATCGCAATGGCATTACCGTAAACCCTGATTCAATCTTTGATGTGCAGATCAAACGTCTGCACGCCTACAAGCGACAGCTTTTGAACATTCTGCATGTGATGCACCTGTATAACCGGATGAAAGAGGATTCCTCCTTCAAGCCTTATCCGCAAACGTTTATATTCGGAGCAAAGGCAGCACCTGGGTATGAATACGCCAAGAAGGTCATCAAGCTGATTCATTCCGTTGCGAACCTGGTGAACAACGACCCGCTTTCAAAGGATTACCTGACTGTGGTCTTCCTTGAAAACTACCGTGTATCACTCGCTGAAAAAATCATTCCCGCAACAAATATCAGCGAACAGATTTCAACAGCAAGTAAAGAAGCATCAGGAACCGGTAATATGAAATTCATGATGAATGGCGCCCTCACACTCGGTACGCTTGATGGTGCCAACGTCGAAATTGGCGAACTGACAGGTCCTGAACATATCTTTATCTTCGGACTGACTGCTCAGGAAGTCATGCGCTACGAAAAGCACGGCGGTTATCACTCCTATGACTACTATCACGGGGATCCGCGCATCAAAAAAGTCATTGACCAGCTGACATCAGGATTCTTCCCTGATTCCTACTATGATTTTGATATGATCTCAGACTCACTGCTGATGGAAAATGATCAATACTTCCTCTTAAAGGATTTTGATGCGTACGTCACCGCTCAGCAGGATATCACCGCTGCCTATCAAAAGCGAAAAGAATGGCTAACCTCAAGCATTCACAACATCGCCCGCTCCGGCTTCTTCTCAAGCGATCGGACGATCAAGCAGTATGCTGAGGATATTTGGAAGCTGTAACACTTAAAAAGGCTGAGACAGCGATGCTGTCTCAGCCTTTTTGATATTAAAACGAAACACCATTAGTTTTGGAGGAGCATGCTTTTAGGATCTTAGATGCTCTTATGAAAGCCATCAACAGAAATTGTTACCCTATTAACAAAACAAATCGGTCTATCGACAGATTTCAAGTGTCTATCAACAGAAATTCTCCTGCTATCAACATATCATGTCATCTTCAACAGCCTAGCGACATAAAGTGACTTCCTAGCAACAGAAGTGACTATGCTAACAACAGAAATCACAAGGCCATTAATATCCTCATTTTAAAACAACTCATCTCCTTTATTTAACAAGCCTCATCAAAAAACCCCTGCAACCGCAGGGGCACTTGATGATCTCAAGTAACAGTCTTTTAATATTGTTCCTTCACGCAAAAATCATTGGATCAGAATACTTCACAAAGGTCCGGCGGCATCCGTAGACTCCTACGGCGGAAAGAGTCAGGTGAAACCGATGTGCGAAGCACTAGCTGGCTCACCGCGCGGCCTTAGAAAAGCGGAGGCGGGCGTTTAGGGACGTACAAACTGGACTGGCCTCGACGAAGATAAAGGAAACACAGCGAACGTAGTGAGCTGATGTTGACTTATCGAACGAGAGGACGGGAAGTTTGCTAGTCCCTGCCCGTCGGAGCTAGACAACGGAAAGCGAAGGATGAGACCGGCCCGGATTTGTAGAGCTACTTAAACATCACTGCTCATAAATATGAACAAACGGCTCTGTGTCATTCGGTTCCTTAATAATCAGTGCCTCAGGACCATTAATTGACGTAATGCTCACCTCAATATCAAAATACTCAGGGAACAAATCAACAAGACGTCCGGCTACATACTGGGTAAATCCGATAATCTCTGATTTCCCATAAAACTGAATTGGAATGTCAATTTTCAGATTCTCCAGCTGATCTCCCCGGTATAATCCTGTTCCAATCACACTATTGAAATTAGGGAAGTACGTTTCCACATCCTGTTTGAAATTCAGGAATGCAGTTTCATCATCTCTGTAATTCTCTTGTGCTTCAGCTGAAGGGAATAATACATAATTCTCATTCATCTCATTCCAATCACCAAGCTCATTACTTCCCCCGTCCGCTGACGCGTAACCAATGAAGTTACCAGGAATAACAGTCGTTCTCGGCTCCTGCTTAAATAATGCAATGGTGACCGGAACATCCGCCAGCGCTGCTTTTTCCGGATCATCTGCGGCCATTTGACGAAGGCGCTGAAGTACTTCCTGCGCCATTTGTCTTCCCTGCTCTTCAATCTCAGCATCAGGAATCGGCTCCTCAAATGTTGGGCCGAATGGATCATTATCGTTCTGATAGTAGTAAACAGAATTCATCGCGAGCCCAAGCACAACACCACCGAGCCTTACCTTCGATTCATCCTCTTCAGATTTCACAAAGTAGTTATGTTCAAGAATATGAGCTAAATAAATCGGACTTTCCTTCGCCCGCTGCTCACGGTTTTCTCCACCGGCATCAACCGGGTTCAACCCTACATTCTCTTCAGGCTCCATGTCATACTCCTGAAGCTGCGCATCGGTAAACTCACGGTTCAACCAGCTTGTTATCGTATCACTGTCCAGGAACTGTCCTGCCTGGAAAAAGTGCGTTTCAGGATCAAAGTTCTGCTGCGCAACACGCATCAGTCCACTTTCAAATTCTGCAATATCGTAATTCGTCTGCAGATTATTCACGACCATTCCGCGTGAAGGGGATGGTTCGTATGGCAATAAGGTCCGGTAATATTCGTCAGATATCTGGAAGTTTGGAATGATGACAGTCTGTTCTTCCGATTCTTCCGGCGCGTTCTCCTGGATAACCTCATCTTCCTGCTGAAAAGATGGCATACACCCTCCCAGCAGCAAGGAAGCACCCGTTACTGCGGCTATCCACTTTTTCATGAAATGCTACACCTCTTGTTTGGTTATTTCGTCAATGAGCTGCTGCTCATCCCAGATCGTAATATTTAAATCCTGTGCTTTCGTCAATTTAGAGCCGGCATCTTCTCCTGCAACAAGAAGATCTGTCTTTTTACTAACACTACCGGTCACTTTTCCACCTAACAGTTCTATTTTCTCTTTCGCTTCATCACGTGTCAATTGAGCTAACTTCCCAGTTAATACTATCGTTTTTCCTGTGAAAGCAGACTCAACAGATTCCATCCGCTCTTTTTTAGGACCTGTATAAGTAAGATTCACACCATTTTCACGGAGTTCTTCGATTAATTCCTGTACTTCTTCGTTCTCAAAATATGTGACGATTGCATCAGCCATTTTGTTTCCGATTTCATCGATTTGTAACAAATCGTCCACAGTTGCTTCACGCAGCTTGTCAATAGAGCGGAAATGCTCTGAAATCGTTTTGGCTGCTTTGGCTCCTACATGGCGGATCCCGAGTCCAAACAGCAGCTTCTCCATAGAGTTTTTCTTGGATGCCTCAATGGCAGTCAGGAGATTCTCAACAGATTTCTCACCCATTCGTTCTAGTTGAATGAGCTGCTCCTTCGTTAAACGATAGAGGTCTGCTACATCTTCAATCAGATTTTCCTTAAATAGCTGGGCAATGACCTTTTCCCCTAGTCCATCTATGTTCATAGCATTGCGGGATACAAAATGAGTCAGACCCTCCTGAATTTGTGCCGGACATTTCGGGTTGAGGCAGCGGAGTGCTACTTCCCCTTCCAGCCGCTCAAGCTCGCTGTCACAGGCAGGACAATGTGTCGGCATCGTAAATTCCTTTTCATCCCCTGTTCTGCGATCCGTGATCACACTGACTACCTCAGGAATGATATCGCCTGCTTTTTTCACAATGACATGATCACCGAGACGGATATCCTTTTCACGGATCAGGTCCTCGTTATGAAGTGATGCTCTTTGCACCGTTGTTCCTGCTACACGCACCGGCTCTAAAATGGCAGTCGGTGTTAGTACACCGGTCCGTCCAATACTCAGCTCAATATCATGAAGAATCGTGATGACTTCTTCTGCCGGGAATTTGTAGGCGATCGCCCAGCGTGGACTTTTTGCAGTGAAACCAAGCTCCTCCTGCTGAGAAAGAGAATCTACCTTGATGACAATGCCATCAATGTCATACTGCAGTTCAGCACGCTTTTCCACCCAGCTGTTGACATAGTCAATAACCTCTTCAATCGTCCCGCACGTTTTGCGTTCAGGATTCGTCTTCAGGCCATTTTCATTTAATAACTGCATGCCTTCACTTTGCGAATTGATCCCCGTTTCACCCGGATCACCAATACCGTAAAGGAAAATATCCAGGTTACGTGATGCGGCAATTCTCGGATCCAATTGACGCAGTGAGCCTGCTGCTGCATTACGCGGATTGGCAAAGGCAGCTTCTTCACGCTTTTCTTTTTCCTCATTCAATTTAACAAATGAGGATTTCGGCATGAAGGCTTCTCCCCGCACTTCAATGGATAACGGATTCTTCAGGCGCAGAGGGATCGACCTGATTGTCTTCAGATTGGCTGTAATATCCTCACCAACCGATCCGTCTCCCCTTGTCGCACCCTGCATAAACACACCATTTTCATAGCGGAGTGAAACCGCAAGACCATCAATTTTCAACTCACAGCTGTAAGCAATATTGTCACCTACAGCCTGTCTGACTTTACGGTCAAAGTCCCGCAGGTCCGCTTCGTTAAATGCATTTCCAAGACTGAGCATTGGCGTGCGGTGTTCAACCTTTGAGAACTGCTCCAGTACGGCTCCGCCAACACGCTGGGTCGGGGAGTCCTCTGTGATCAGTTCAGGATATTGCTGTTCAATCTCCTTCAGCTCGTTTAAAAGCTGATCGTACTCGGAATCAGGAACCGACGGCTGATCCAGGACATGATATTCATAATTGTACTGATTCAGCTTGTCATGAAGTTCCTGAACGCGTTTTTGAATGGATGGGTCCATAGTGTCATTCCTCTCATTTCATTGGATGGTTTACATTGTATTGACAGGATGATCCGGCTTTCAATAAAAACACCCGTTATAAACGGGCGCTTTTCATTAGCCGCTTACCTTCGTAACCGGTGCAAACTTGGCCAGCAGACGTTTAATGCCGGTTGGGCTTGGAAATGCAATATCAAGCTCCATGGAGTCACCTTCCCCTTTAACACTGACGACGGTGCCTGTTCCCCATTTACCATGCTGCGCTTTATCTCCGACGCTCCAGCCGATATCACTGCCACCTGTTGTCCGCTGAACCGGACGGCGCACAGGTGCTTTACGCGGCTGTGCGGTTGGACGCGGTGATCCTCCGAGACCAAAAGGGTTGGCTTCCTTTTTCATCGGTTCCTCAAGAAGTTCAGACGGGATCTCCGCAATGAAGCGTGACACAGGGTTCATATTCGTGCGTCCAAACAATGTTCTCATCTGGGCATTTGTGATAAATAATTCTTCTTCAGCCCGCGTAATCCCAACGTAGGCGAGACGGCGCTCTTCCTCCATCTCCACTTCCTCCATCAGTGAACGGCTGTGAGGGAAAACCCCTTCCTCAAGTCCCATTAAAAAGACAACCGGAAACTCAAGTCCCTTGGCTGAGTGAAGCGTCATTAACGTGACAGCATCGAGTGGTGCGTCATCTTTGTCGAGCTGGTCGATGTCCGCTACGAGTGCAAGGTCCGTCAGAAACGCAATCAGACTCTTATCATCATTGGCTTCCTCAAACGCTTTTGTAACAGATAAAAACTCATCAATGTTCTCAAGACGGCTTTGTGCTTCAATTGTTTTTTCAGCCTGCAGCGCGTCACGGTAACCTGACTTCTCTAAAATATCCTCAACAAGCTCAGTGACAGACAAATACTCCTGCATTTGCGTCATATTCTGAATCAGTTCCCTGAATTCAAGCACAGCCTTCGCTGCCTTTCCGCTCAGACCAACGAAGTCAGCGAGACCAAGCGCCTCAATCATAGACATATCGTTATCACGCGCATAGTTCGCGATTTTATCAACAGACGTTGAACCGACACCTCTTTTCGGTACGTTAATCACACGCGTCAGACTGATATCGTCGTCCGGATTCGCGATTAAACGAAGGTAGGCTAGCAGATCCTTGATTTCTTTTCTGTCATAGAACTTCGTGCCGCCGACGATCGTGTACTCAATGTTGGATTTCATGAGTACTTCCTCCATCACACGGGACTGGGCGTTCGTACGGTACAGAATGGCAAAGTCAGACGGCTTACGGACGCCGGAGCGTACGAGCTCATTGATTTTCCCGGCTACAAACTGACCTTCCCCCTGCTCGCTGTCGGAACGGTAATAGGTGATTTTCTGACCACCCTTTTTATCCGTCCACAGATTTTTCGGCTTCCGGTTCGGGTTGTTCTTTATGACGGCGTTTGCCGCATCGAGGATGTTTTCAGTTGAGCGGTAATTCTGCTCAAGAAGAATAACGGTCGCATTCGGATAGTCCTTTTCAAATGAAAGGATATTCGTAATATCCGCCCCGCGCCAGCGGTAGATCGACTGGTCGGAATCCCCTACGACACAAAGATTTTTAAAGCGTGACGCTAAAAGCTTTACAAGCAAATACTGCGCGCGGTTCGTATCCTGATACTCGTCCACGTGAATGTACTGGAATTTCCGCTGATAGTTCTCAAGCACTTCAGGAACACGCTCAAATAAATGAATTGTCTGCATAATCAGATCGTCAAAATCAAGCGCAGAATTTTTTCTCAGACGCCGCTGATATTCAGTGAACACCTCGCTGATCGTCTGGTCATAATAGCTTCCTGCATCCTTGGCAAACTGTTCAGGCGTCGTGAGTTCATTTTTTGCCGAACTGATCGCAGCCAGAATGCCTCTTGGATCAAATTTTTTCGGATCCAGGTTTTTATCCTTCAGGATTGCCTTAATAACAGATTGCTGATCCGTGGAATCGAGAATTGTGAAATTGCGGTTATAACCGATTCGGTCAATGTCTCTTCGTAAAATCCTCACACACATGGAGTGAAAAGTGGAAATCCAGACATCCTCAGAAGCACCTCCAAGAATGCTGCCGACACGGTTTTTCATTTCACGGGCGGCTTTGTTGGTAAAAGTGATCGCCAGAATATTGTAAGGAGCAACCCCTTTTTCAATCATCAAATACGCAATCCTGTGTGTCAGTACTCTAGTCTTCCCGGATCCGGCACCTGCCATAATTAAAAGCGGACCCTCCGTTGCCTTAATCGCTCTTGCCTGCTCAGGGTTCATTCCCTTTAAAAGCCGGTCAGTTAAAAATTGCATAATCGCACCACCTCGAACATTTGTTCTTATTATATCGTAACTTGTCTGTTTGCGGCATTTATTTTAAAACTGTTTTCAGTGCCTCATTCAGATTCTCATAAATAATGTTACCAACGACAATGACATCAGCATGTTCAGCCATTTCCTCTGCCTCTTTTACCGAACGGATCCCACCGCCGTAAAATAACACGGCAGATTCAAGCTCACGGCTCACCTTTTCAACAAGCTTTGGATCACCATACATCCCGCTGTATTCCATATAAAAAACCGGAAGCGAAAACAAGCGCTCGGCCATGCGTGCATAGGCAATGACATCATCGTCACTTTTCGGTACCTCTGCGTTTGTCAGGCGTGCCGCTTTGCAATCCGGGTTCAAAATCACATATCCTTCAGCTAAAAGTTCTTCCCAGTTCATCAGGTCACCATGCTCCTTAATCGCCTCATGGTGCAGCCCTGTAATCCACTTCGGATCCTGCGTGTTCAGAACGGTCGGAATAAAATATAAATCATATCCCGGTGTAATCGACTCCAGCGTTGAAACCTCCAGCACACAAGGAACTGTATATCTGCGAACTCTTGCCATCAGATCGAGCACATTATCGAGTGTGACACCATCAGAACCGCCCACCATCACAGCATCCGTTCCTGACTCACAAATCGCTTCCAATGCCTCATCTGATATTTCTTTATTAGGGTCCAGTTTGAATACATGCTTCCACTCCCGGACATCGTACATGCCAAATCCTCCATTCGAGCCTTCATTATCCGTACTATTATAGCACCGAATGTGGATGTCTTAAAGTGCGGGAAGGAATGTGGTTGGGATAGGCGAGTTCGTGAGGTTGCGGGTGGAGTTTGTGAGGTTAGCCTTGGAGTTCGTCAGGTTGTGACGCGAGTTCGTGAGCTGACGACAACAATTCGTCAGGTCCGCGGAAAGTTTGTGAGGTGAGTGTAATTAGAACCAGTCCGCGACCCGAGATTGAGAGGCTGAACTGACGTGACCTGGAGTTCGTGAGGTTAACCATGAAGTTTGTGAGCTTAGCATCGGAGTTCGTCAGGTTGTGACGCGAGTTCGTGAGGTCAGAAAGACAATTCGTCAGGTCCGCGGAAAGTTTGTGAGGTGAGTGTAATTAGAACTAGTCCGCGACCCAAGATTGGGATGCTGAACTGACGTGACCTGAGGTTCGTAAGGTTAACCATGAAGTTTGTGAGCTTAGCATCGGAGTTCGTCAGGTTATGACGCGAGTTCGTGAGGTCAGAAAGACAATTCGTCAGGTCCGCGGAAAGTTTGTGAGTTCAGTATCATTTGACCCAGACTGGAACGATGAAGGAATGTTAGTTTCCCAATCCCCAAAACCCATAAAAATAGACCGGCCCTAAGCCGGTCTCATGTCTTACTCTTCTTCTTTTTTCTCGCTGTGTACACGCTCAAGCACCATGGCGTAAGTGTCATTTCCATAATTAAGACAGCGCTTCACACGGGAAATCGTTGCGGTACTTGCACCTGTCTGTGTTTCTATTTTATGATACGTATTGCCTTCGCGCAGCATGCGTGCTACCTCGAGGCGCTGGGCCAATGACTGAATTTCATTTATTGTGCATAAGTCGTCAAAGAAACGATAGGCTTCGTCTATATCTTTTAGTGAAAGAACGGCTTCACAAAGCTGATCCAGTTCTTTTCCTCTTAATTTATCGATTTGCATCTGGCAGATACAGCTCCTTTTTATAAAGTGCAGAATCAAACTATCATGATCTCTTTTACATTTTAACGCATTATCGTTGGAAAGAGTACCGTTTTCTTTTTCACATCATAGATCCCGCGCTGGGTAATCCTTAAGTACGGTAAATGAGTCGAGCATAGGAATAGCAGTGTATAAACCGGATCGTCGAATTGGTATCCGGCGTCCCTTAGCACTTCCCTTAACTTTCTTTCCTCAGGAATCAATTCGTCCATCGGCTTTTCAGACATGACTCCACCTAAGGACAACGGAATTTCAAGCTGTACTTCCCCGCCGTTTGTGATGACGATTCCGCCTTTTAACGCCTTCATCCTTTCGAATGCGTGTAGCATACCCTTTTTACTTTTACCAATCAGCAGGATATCTCCTGAGCTTGAAAATGATGATGCCAGTCCGCCAAGATCTTTTGCAAATCCTTTGATCAGCGTACAGATTTTCCATTTACCATCACGATCTACAAGCATGAGAAAGGATTCATCCTTTGATCTCGGAAGCTCTTCACCGCTCGCATCCATGGTGATGGAATACGGTTTTGTAATGACGTTATTGACCATATCAATCCCACACGGCATGGAGAACTGCAGATCATCCTCACTTAACGTCCAATCCAGCTCCAGCGCTTCGATTTCCGACCAGTCCGGTGTAAACGATTGGTCAACCTTAACACCATCACGCTTGATCCACTTTCCTTTTGACAGGACGGATTCCGGATTCGGCTCACGCGGATCTGACAATATATTCAGCGTGGCAAGGCGTCCCGTTGCAATCATCCCCTGCATATACTCAAGACGGTAATATTTTGCAATCGAATAGGAAGCCATATGATACGCTTCGATCGGATCGATCCCTTCATCAATGGCGATGCTGATCAGCCTGTCCATCACGCCATCCGCATAAAAGGAAGGTGTGGAGCCGTCGGTCGTCATCATCAGCGAATCGAAGGAGCGCAATCCTTTTTCCTTCAGTTCACGAATCAGTTTCGGCAGATCAGGACGTATAGAGGAATGTCTAAGCGTAACAGCAAGGCCCTGTTCCAGTCTCGTCCAGGCTTCATCTCCAGTCATCGCCTCATGATCACCCGTTATGCCAAGCAGCGTCATTTTTGCAATGGTCTTTTCCGAAGCACCTGGTAAATGACCTTCCACACGCTTATAACGCAGTCTTGCCTCCTGTACCCAGCTCAATAGAAGGTCATCTCCTTCCACGAGCTTTGGCCATGCTGTCAGTTCACCTGCAAGCAGCACGCTTGGATCGTCCAGCCATGCCCTGATCTCTCCATTAGTAAAGTAATCCTCTTCCCGGTTCAGTTCCGTCTGCGAATCAAGGCGGCTCCACCAGTAAAAAGAAAGAGGGGATTTTTTAAACTGTTGCATAAAAGGAAGCGCTTTCTTTTTTCCTGTTAATAAAAGCAGCATCAAATTATCCTGGATAAACGAGGTCGTTCCTCTTTGTGCTGCAAACGCTGCAAAGCTATGCGGATTATATAGTTGAAACGGATGAACGTGTGGCTCAATGTAACCGGGCACCACATATTTTCCTTCGGCATGAACCATTTCAGTGCCTGCTGTATTTTCAGGCAAAGCACTGCCTGTATAGATAATCCGGTCCTGATCAATCCAAATGTTCCCCTTCACCCATTGATGCAAAGAAGAATTTAAATAATGCGCATCCCGGATCAGAATGGCCGGCGCTTTTTTACCTTCAAGGACAGATGTATGTGAACGCAAATGATTGATCTTCCACGGAAATCGCTGTTCCATTATGAATCACTCCAGATCATTTCCCATTTGAAAAATAGTGGTTTAATCGTACCATATTTTACACGTCACCGCATAAAAGAAATAAAATTTTCAACACATTATATTTTTCTTATTGTAAAAAAATACATTTTAGTTGTAAAATATTTAAAAGAGATAAGTTTACTATAGATAACACTCAGTTGACTCATGAACACATTATTTCAACAAATAATTCATTGAGAAGAACGGACAAAACCATTGATACCAAGCATTCCCTCTATTTCCCGAAAAAAACCTGTCGAAATTCGTGCGTTATAGTAGTCTTTTTCGAATAGTATGATACTATTGAAATTAAGGAATAATTTCGAGCAAGGTGAGTGATGGATAATGATAGGTGATCGTGTAAAAGCGCTGCGAAAAGAGAAAAAAATGTCGCTGACAGAACTTGCTGATCAGGCAGGCGTTGCAAAATCCTATATCAGTTCTCTTGAACGGAATCTTCAAAAAAACCCTTCTATTCAGTTTCTTGAAAAAATCGCTCCTGTACTTGGTGTCAGCGTCAATTCATTGCTGGATCCGGACAGTGATAGTGCACCTGTTGATAATGAATGGGTGGATCTTGCGAAAACTGCGATGGAATCCGGCATATCGAAGGAACAGTTTAAAGAGTTTATTGAATTTAATAAATGGCGCATTAATCAAAAATAGCCTTAACAGATCACCTTTGATCTGTTAAGGCTATTTAAAGAAAATGCTCACATTCAGCCGGCGAATAAGTTCTGCTGACTCCATACAACTGACTCCTGGCTTTTTAAGAACTGTGCGATCTCTTCCTTAGAAACTCCGGCTTCGACTGCTTCCTTGATCAGAGCAACCCATTCCATGTCTACCTCATGTTTTTGACCCATACTCTTCCCCTCCTAAAATACTTGATTACAGTACTTCAGGCGGCTCAGCCGTCGTAGCAATTTCTCTCTCTACTTGCCTTAGACCCGTTAGCTTTGCGTCCCAGCTTTTCAGCAGGTTTGCCTTTTTCTGTATCGCAAAGATGATCACAGCATCTTGGTGTTCAAAGGTGTCAATAATGCTTCTGATGGTACAAGAGTTCAAAGTTTATGAACTTATATTACCATTACCCTCCTGAATGATAAATAGTCCCATAGACCTAAATATTCTGACTTTTTCAACATTAAATTTATGTTACAATTCTATTCTTGTAGATTTTTAAATAAACTTGTCTTCCTGCCTTCACAATTTGATGATTTACTTCCTGAAACGACTTGGCCCGATAGAAAGGATTGTCGGTCAGATCCTCACCACACACAGGACACAGCCATGTCCCTTCCTCCATACAACTGAACGATGAGCGTTGACAGCGAGTGCATTCCTTTCTTACCATAGCCAGCCCCTCTTTCTTTTTGTTCTTTATAAAGAATTAATATATTTTCATTATACTCTATAAAGAACAATCAACAATAGGCAAATATGGTCCTGTGTTAAATAAAATATCTTATTTACTCTCCATATCTCTCTTATGCTCTTTTTTCTTCATATTCTTATTATTTTCTAATTAGTTTGAAAGGTGTGGATTTTGTAAGCTTGTATATGAAGTGATGTATAGGCCTACATGAAGAGAAAATCACGGTAATAGGTTTTTTTGAAGAAATCATATTTTTATAGAAGCGAATGAAAATAAGAAAGCAAAGGAACCGAATTCGAAAAGATTGAATAGCTCTCCTGAAACATGAAATCCAGTCCATCCAGTTTCATGACGTTCTCCCCGGGACAACAAAAAACAAAGAGGACTCCTGCACCTGGAGCCCTCCAATCGTCGATATATAACTATTTCCCTTTATATCCGGCTTTCCAGCCAATATCCCGTCTGTAAAACAATCCGGTTGTGTCAGTACCGCCTAATGCTGCATAGACTTTCTCCCCGGCCTGCTGGGCGGTCATACCGGACGCTGCAGCGAGCAGGACTCTTCCTCCGTCAGATACGATCAATCCGCCTTCTTTTTTCGTGCCGGCATGATAAAGGGTCACTTCAGCTGTAAGCACACTTTCAAGAGAAATTTCTTTTTGATAACTGCCCGGGTATCCGTCTGCTGCTACAACTACTCCCAGTACGGTTTCTTCAATCCATTCCGCATTTACAGGCTGGTCTGTCAAAAGGTTAACGAGCAGCTCTGCTAAATCAGACTTGAGTCTTGGAAGGACAACCTGTGTTTCCGGATCACCGAAGCGCGCATTGAATTCGATTACTTTCGGTCCGTCTTCAGTCAGAATTAACCCCGCATATAGAACGCCTGTGAAGCTTCTGTCTTCCTCAATCATCGCCTGAACGACAGGTTTAATGATGGCGTCCATCGCCACATCCGAGACTCCTTCAGGCAGGTGGGCAACCGGTGAATATGCGCCCATTCCTCCTGTATTCGGACCTTCATCGCCATCGTAGGCTCTTTTATGGTCCTGGGCAAGCTCAAGTGGAATAATGCGGTCATGGTGAACGAGGCACATAAAGGAGAATTCTTCTCCATCAAGGAATTCCTCGACAACAATTTTAGAAGATGAGGCACCAAATTTAGCACCCGCCAGCATGTCCTCAGCGGCTTGCAGTGCTTCTTCCTCTGTCAGAGCCACGACCACACCTTTACCGGCAGCCAGACCGTCTGCTTTAATGACGATCGGGGCACCTTGCTCATGTATGTAGCGCTTCGCTTCGTTGAAATCTGTAAAGGTCTCATAAGCAGCTGTCGGAATACTGTATTTTTTCATCAGTTCTTTTGCAAATGCCTTGCTGCCCTCAATCGCTGAAGCCTTTTGCGATGGACCAAACACAAGCAGGCCCTCGCGGTTAAATGTGTCAGCCAGTCCCTCTGAAAGTGGCTGTTCAGGTCCGATCACCGTCAGATTGACAACTTGATCTTTCGCAAACTGCAGAAGTGCTTCCTGATCACCCTCTGAAATATCCACACATTCAGCAATAGCTGCAATCCCTGCATTTCCAGGCGCACAAAACACACGCGCTACAGACGGATCCTTACTGAACTTATCACAAATCGCGTGCTCTCTTCCCCCGCGCCCTACAACGAGTACATTCATTCAAAACGCCTCCTTTTTTGATCAGCGTAGAGTCAGAGCCTGTCCCTGACTCTACTAAGTCTGCATTGTAAAAAAAGAGCTGACTCCTTTCCGGGAAGTCAGCCAAGGTATGAAAATATGCTGTAAGTGGTTTTGACATGGACCTCTTACAATGAGAGTAAACATGGATGAAAAACTTGAATATGAAATACGTTAAATGTTGATTATGCTCTTTTAAGAAAGACTTAGTGTTTGAAGTGACGGACACCGGTCATGACCATGGTGATACCGTGTTCGTTGGCTTTCTTAATGGAATCCTCATCGCGGATGGATCCGCCTGTTTGAATAATCGCTGTGATGCCTGCTTTGGCTGCTGCTTCCACCGTGTCATCCATTGGGAAGAAGGCATCGGATGCGAGACTTGCTCCTTTTGCACGGTCTCCTGCCTGTTCCAGTGCGATGTTAGCTGCACCGACGCGGTTCATTTGTCCGGCACCAATTCCGAGTGTCATCTGTGCATCTGCGACAACAATTGCATTCGACTTAACGTGTTTCACCACCTTCCAGGCAGTCTTCATAGCTGCCCATTCCTCTTCAGTAGGCTGGCGTTCTGTTACGACACGGAGCTCAGCATCGTCAAGCGTGTAGCGATCCTGGTCCTGTACAAGGAGACCGCCTTCAACGGATGTATAAAGGTATTCATGCTTCACATGGCGATCAAATGGTACAGTGAGCAGACGAATATTCTTTTTCTTCGTTAAAATCTCAAGTGCATCCTCTGAAAAGGCAGGTGCAATGACGATTTCAAGAAAGATCTCAGCCAGCTGCTCAGCTGTTGCCTTATTGACTGCACGGTTAAACGCAACGATCCCGCCAAAAATAGACGTTGAATCTGCTTCATAAGCTTTTTGGAATGCTTCTTCAGGGCTTGCGCCTGTTCCGACTCCACATGGATTCATATGCTTAACAGCGACTGCTGCTGCTTCATCAAAATCCTTGACGATCTGAAGTGCTGCATCTGCATCCTTGATGTTGTTGTAGGAAAGCTCCTTACCATGATGCTGACGCGCATGGGCGATGGAGAATTCCGAGCCGAGCGGATTGCGGTAGAAAGCTGCTTTCTGGTGAGGATTTTCCCCGTAGCGCAGATCCTGCTTACGCTCATACGTAATTGTGATACGCTCAGGGTTTTCTTCACCTGATTCCTGCGTTAAATATTGTGAAATGTAAGCATCATAGGCAGCAGTGTGACGAAATACCTTTGCAGCAAGGCGACATCTCAGATCCTGCGATACGTGACCATTATCCTTCAATTCACCAATCACACGCTCATAATCAAGCGCATCTACGACAACTGTTACGTAAGCATGATTTTTAGCGGCTGCACGAAGCATCGTCGGACCGCCGATATCAATGTTTTCAACAGCATCATCAAAAGATACATTCGGCTTCGCAATCGTCTGCTGGAACGGATACAGATTCACGACAACGAGATCAATCGTTTCAATTCCCTGCTCCTCAAGCTGACGCTGATGCTCAGGCTGATCCTGCTTGGCAAGAAGACCGCCGTGAATAGATGGGTGAAGCGTTTTAACACGCCCTTCCAGAATTTCCGGAAACCCTGTTACATCCTCTACTCCGGTTACGTTTACACCGTTATCCGCAAGTAAATTCTTCGTTCCGCCAGTTGACAGAATTTCATAACCAAGCTTTTGAAGTTCTTCTGCAAATTCAACAATGCCTGCTTTATCCGAGACACTGATTAACGCGCGTTTTGACATCGTATTTCCTCCAATGATTCAGCAAATAGCTGGTTTAGTGTGTCAGGGTAGAGCTGATGCTCAATGTCGTGAATCGTCTGCTCAACCTTCGCCCGGTCCATTCCTTCTGCTAAATGAAATGCCTGCTGTGAAATAACCGGCCCCGTATCCATTCCTTCATCTACGAAATGAACCGTAACACCTGTTACTTTCACACCATAGGCAAGCGCCTGACCGACGGCATCCTTACCCGGAAAAGCCGGCAGCAGTGAAGGATGAATGTTCACAATGCGATTTGGATAAGCTTTAAGAAGGACCTCTCCGATGAGTCTCATATACCCTGCTAATACTAGCCATTCTACTTCTTTTTCATGCAGTCTTTCAAGAATAGCTGATTCATAGTCTGCTTTTGAATCAAATGTTTTCGGGTTATGCGCACAAACCTCAATGCCAAGCGATTCAGCCCTTTTAATGGCATAGGCCTCAGGCTTGTCCGTCACCAGTAGAACGAGACTGCCAGTCAGCTTCCCATTTTGCACGGCTTCGGCAATCGCCTGAAAGTTTGAACCGCTCCCTGATGCGAAAACCGCAAACACAGGCTTAGCGCTCATAAAAGCTGACCTTCTTTCCTTCTTCAGCCGTGACTGAACCAATCTGGTAAGGTGTTTCTCCGGCTTCCTGCAAAGCTTTTACAACATCGGCAGCCTTCTCCTGGTCAACCGCAAACACAAAACCGATGCCCATGTTAAATACATGGAACAGCTCGTCCTGTGTCAGCCCTCCGGCACGTTGAATCAGATCAAACACCGGCAGCACCGGCCAGCTCCCAAGGTGAATCTCAACTGACGTTCCATCAGGCAGCATACGGGGCAGGTTTTCATAAAAACCGCCACCTGTTACGTGTGCCATCCCTGTCACGCCACCTGCTTTTAAAGCAGCGAGGACCGCTTTCGGATACAGGCGTGTCGGTGTCAGCAGGATTTCACCAAGCGACTGATCAAAACCTTCCGCTGTTTCAGTTAATGAATAACCAGCCTGCTCAAGCAGCACTTTTCGAACGAGCGAAAACCCGTTACTGTGGATACCGCTTGATGGAAGGCCGATGAGCACATCACCAGGCTTGATATCTTCACCTGTAATAATCGATGACTTTTCAGCAGCACCAACCGCAAAGCCGGCCATATCATATTCGTCTTCCTCATACATCCCCGGCATCTCCGCTGTTTCACCGCCGATTAAAGCACAGCCGGATTCCACACAGGCATCCGCTATTCCTTTTACGAGCTGTTCGATTTTTTCAGGGTCAGCTTTTCCGACTGCGAGGTAATCAAGGAAGTACAATGGCTCCGCTCCCTGTGCGGCAATGTCATTGACGCACATCGCCACGCAGTCAATGCCGATCGTATCGTGCTTATCAAGGGCAAAAGCGAGCTTCAGCTTTGTGCCGACGCCGTCTGTTCCGGAAATCAGTACCGGCTCTTTATAATTCAGTGAAGATAGATCAAACATGCCGCCAAAGCTGCCAAATGCGCCCATGATTCCCGCACGTTCTGTTCTCTTCACGTGTTTTTTCATTCGTTCAACGGCTTCATAACCGGCTTCAATATCAACGCCGGCCTGCCTGTATGCATCTGACATGTTGATTCCTCCTAGTGAGCCAGTTCTTTTTCGTATGGATGCAGCGTATCCAGATAAATTTCAGTCGGATATTTCCCTGTGAAACACGCAAGACAGTGTCCTTTGTTTTCACCTTCATCCTGACGTCCAATCGCCTGAACGAGTCCTTCAACACTCAGGAAAGATAAAGTATCCGCACCTATCTGCTTGCGAATCTCTTCAACTGACAGTCTTGATGCGATTAATTCTTCATGTGTACTCGTATCAATCCCATAGAAGCACGGGTTTTTAATCGGTGGTGAGCTGATGACAACATGCACTTCCTTCGCTCCCGCTTCCTTCAGCATCGTCACAATGCGACGGCTCGTCGTTCCGCGGACAATCGAGTCATCCACCATCACAACCCGCTTGCCTTCTACCACACCGCGAACAGGGGAAAGCTTCATTTTGACACCCTGCTCCCTCAATTCCTGTGACGGCTGGATAAAGGTACGGCCAATATAGCGGTTTTTAATGAGTCCCATTTCATATGGGATACCTGCTTCCTCCGCATACCCAATGGCAGCGGAAATACTCGAATCCGGCACACCCGTTACAACGTCTGCCTCAATCGGGAATTCAAGCGCAAGCTGTTTGCCAAGACGTTTTCTGGCAGAGTGAATATTGATGCCGTCAATATCACTGTCCGGTCTTGAAAAATAAATATATTCCATCGCACAGATTGCCCGGTTTGTCGCATATGAAAAGCGCTCTGCACGAATACCTTCATCATTAATAATCAGCAGCTCACCCGGTTCAACTGACCGGATCACTTCTGCCCCGATAATATCAAAGGCGCATGTTTCAGAGGCAACAGCATACGCATCACCGATTTTTGCGAGTGTCAGCGGACGCAGACCATGCGGGTCCAGTGCCACCATCAGCTCGGTTTCTGTCATCATGACAAATGCGTACGCACCTTTCAGCATGGTCAGTGCATTTTTCACGCGCTCTTCAAGCGTTGCGTAGCCACTGCGTTTAATTAAATGAGCCAGTACCTCTGTATCAGAAGTCGTCTGCAGAATACTGCCCTGACGCTCAAGCTGGTGCTTAAGTGAGTTTGCATTCACAAGATTTCCATTATGGGCAAGTGACAGCGTGCCCGTCTGTGAGCGGAAGACGAGCGGCTGAACATTTTCATAGCCGCCTCCTCCTGCCGTTGCGTATCGGACGTGACCAATCGCGCCGTGCCCTGACAATTCACCAAGCATTTCCTGGGTAAATACTTCTGTTACAAGACCTTCTCCTTTATGAAAGGTAACGGCCTTGCCATCTGAAGCAGCGATTCCTGCTCCTTCCTGGCCGCGGTGCTGCAGACTCTGCAGGGCATAATACGTCAGCTGTGCTGCCTGTTCATGCCCCCAGATACCAAATACACCGCATTCTTCGTTTAATCCCTTCAGCTCAGCAAGCATGGGATCGCTCCTCTCCAGCTCTCTTCGAATTTGTCCACTGGCTGGTCGATGACTTTTTCTCCGTTGTGTACGATGCGGAAGATCGGCTGTGCAGTCACTTCACCGATTTTACGGCCGCCTGTTAATTGTTCAAATGCTTCAGCATTCTCAGGTTTTACTGATACAAGGAACCTTGACTGTGTTTCACTGAACA
Organism: Jeotgalibacillus aurantiacus; assembly: GCF_020595125.1. Taxonomy (NCBI): domain Bacteria; kingdom Bacillati; phylum Bacillota; class Bacilli; order Caryophanales; family Caryophanaceae; genus Jeotgalibacillus; species Jeotgalibacillus aurantiacus. Next base: position 10,916 of record NZ_JACNMS010000005.1, on the reverse strand, counting down.
GTTCTGTTACAGCAGAACCTGTTGTTTCAGCCGTCACACCAAGACCTGTTTTAAAAGCTGATTCTGCAAGAGCAACCGCAAGGCCGCCTTCTGCAAGATCATGCGCTGATTGAACAAGCCCTTCACGGATCGCCTTCAGCAATGCCTGCTGTCGCTCCTGCTCCACTCTCAGGTCAAGCTCAGGTGCTTTGCCTGAGATTTTCCCTTCTGTCAGCTTCTGAAGCTCACTGCCGCCAAATTCCGTTTTCGTTTCACCAATCAGATAGACAGCATCTCCAGCCTGTTTATAGGACTGTGTTGTGATGTAATCAAGCTTTTCAATGAGTCCAACCATGCCGACAACCGGTGTCGGATAAACAGCTGTTCCATTCGTTTCATTGTATAAAGAGACGTTTCCGCCGATAACTGGCGCATTCAGTGTGCGGCAGGCTTCACTCATACCGTCCACCGCTTTTTCCATCTGCCAGAAAATCTCCGGCTTATCCGGGCTGCCAAAGTTCAGGCAGTCTGTAATCGCAAGTGGCTGTCCACCTGAGCAGACAATGTTGCGGGCCGCTTCTGCTACCGCAATCTTTCCGCCTGTTTCAGGATCAAGGTACAAATAGCGTGAGTTACAATCCGTCGTCATCGCCAGCGCTTTTTCCGTGCCGCGAATACGCAGTACCGCTGCATCAGATCCAGGTGTGACGACCGTATTCGTGCGTACCTGATAATCGTATTGGTCATACACCCACTCTTTACTCGCAATCGTAGGCTGCTTTAACAATGCGTGCAGTGTTTCCTCGAGGTTTTCAACCTTTGGCTCTGTGTTCTCAAGTGCCTGGAACTTACGGAAGTAAGCAGGCTCCTCTGATGGCTTATGATAAACCGGTGCATCCTCAGCAAGGGCATCAACCGGTACATCAGCCACAACTTCGCCCTGGTGAAGCAGGCGCAGACGCTTATCATCTGTTACCGTACCGACCGCTACTGCATCTAAATCATATTTATGGAATAGCGCTTGAATTTCTTCTTCTCTGCCTTTTTCAATGACAATCAGCATACGTTCCTGAGACTCTGACAGCATCATTTCGTAAGCGGACATACCTGTTTCACGCTGTGGTACAAGATCAAGATTCATCTCAATACCTGAGCCTGCCTTACTTGCCATCTCAGCTGAAGAGCTTGTCAGTCCTGCTGCACCCATATCCTGAATCCCGATCAGTGCGTCACTTTTAATCAGCTCAAGACACGCTTCAAGAAGCAGTTTCTCCATAAATGGATCGCCTACCTGAACCGCAGGACGTTTTTCATCCGAGTCCTCTGTTAATTCCTCAGAAGCAAACGTTGCGCCGTGAATCCCGTCACGCCCCGTTTTGGCCCCAACGTACATTACCGTGTTGCCGACTCCCTTTGCCTGACCTTTTTGAATCTCATCATGGTTAATCAGCCCGACACACATCGCGTTGACAAGCGGATTACCGTCATAGGAACGGTCAAACTGCACCTCTCCGCCGACTGTCGGGATACCGATACAGTTTCCGTAGCCTGCAATTCCGGCTACGACCTGCTCAAATAAGTACCGAACACGAGGAGAATCCAGTTCTCCAAAGCGTAGGGAGTTGAGGATCGCGATGGGTCTAGCTCCCATTGAAAATACATCACGGATAATGCCGCCCACGCCCGTTGCCGCTCCCTGATAAGGCTCGATCGCAGATGGGTGGTTATGGCTCTCGATTTTAAATGCCACTGCCTGGCCGTCTCCAATATCAACAATTCCAGCTCCTTCTCCCGGTCCCTGAAGTACCTGCTCACCAGTCACAGGGAATTTCTTTAAAAGAGGCTTTGAATTTTTATAGCTGCAGTGCTCAGACCACATAACTGAAAACAATCCAAGCTCTGTATAATTTGGCAGTCTGCCTAAGATCTTCTCGACAAGGGCAAACTCCTCATCTGTCAGCCCCATTTCGCGGTAGATTTTCTCATCCTTGATTTGCTGTTCAGCCGGTTCAAGCAGTAACGACATGAGAGTCCCTCCAGTGTTTTACGATTGATTGAAATAATTTAAGTCCATCTGCACTTCCAAGCAGCTCATCCACTGCACGTTCAGGGTGTGGCATCATACCAAGCACGTTGCCGCGTTCATTTGTAATGCCTGCAATGTCTGACAGACTGCCATTCGGGTTTTCACCCGCATAACGGAACACGATCTGTCCATTTGTCTCAAGCTGCTGCAGTGTCTGTTCATCGCAGAAATAATTGCCTTCACCATGTGCCACCGGAACGGTAATCCGCTCGTTTGGCTGGTAGGCTTTTGTAAACATCGTTTCGTTATTGACAACTTCAAGTTCGACCGGGCGGCAGATAAATTTCAGCCCCTGGTTTCTGAGCATCGCACCTGGTAACAGACCTGACTCTAAAAGAATCTGGAATCCATTACATACACCAAGCACCGGCTTGCCTGCCTCAGCTGCTTTCACAACCTCATTCATCACCTTTGAAAAGCGGGCAATCGAGCCTGAACGCAGGTAATCTCCGTATGAAAATCCCCCCGGTAAAAGAATACCGTCGTATTGATCGAGGTTGTCTGCATCATGCCAGACATACTCCACTTCTTCCTTTAACTCATCCTTAATCGCATGGTACATGTCGATGTCACAGTTTGATCCCGGAAAAACGATGACCGCAAACTTCATTGTGTAACGGCCTCCTCCACTTCAAACTCATAGTTCTCAATAACTGTATTAGCGAGCAGCTTCTCGCACATTTCTTTTACAACGTCTTCAACCGGACGGTCAGAAAGCTCAATCAACAGCTCCAGATATTTACCGATCCGTACATCCTGCACTTCCTGATAATTCATCGCATGCAGTGAATTCTTCACCGCTGTCCCCTGTGGATCTAATACACTTTCTCTTAATGTTACATGCACCTTTACCTTCATCATGATTGAACGCCTCCCAGTCGGTTTAATACCTTTTCATATGCTTCTGTCAGACTGCCAAGATTTCTTCTGAATACATCCTTATCCATCTTCTCGCCCGTTTTAATATCCCAAAGCCTGCACGTATCCGGTGAAATTTCATCCGCTAACAAAATGGCTCCATTCGTGTCACGGCCAAACTCCAGTTTAAAATCGATCAGATCCAGTCCGATCTCTTCAAAAAATCCGGTTAACACGCCATTTACCTGAAGCGCTTTTTCCTTTAAAAGAGTAAGCTCATCCTGTGACGCAAGACCGAGCACTTCAATGTGATCTTCATTGATGAGCGGATCACCCAGGTCATCATCCTTGTAATACCATTCCACAATCGTTTTCGGGAGCTTTTCCCCTTCAGTAAGACCAAGCCGCTTTGACAGCGAACCGGCAGCCGTACTTCTGACCACCACTTCAATCGGAATGATCTCAACTGCTTTTACGAGCTGCTCGTGATCAGACAGCTTCTCGATAAAATGTGATTCGATCCCTTCTGCTCTCAGCTTGTCAAAAAGCAGGCTCGTGATCAGGTTATTAAGCACTCCTTTACCGGCGATCTCTTCCTTCTTCTCCCCGTTAAAGGCGGTGGCGGAATCCTTATACTCGATCCACAGGACACCCTCCTGATCGGTCTGATACAGTCTTTTGGCCTTTCCTTCATAAAGCAGCTGCTCTTTGTTCACAAGGTTCACTCCTCTTTCGAATGTCGGAATATTGGGTCTATTCAGGGTAAAGTGTGTTTGATTAACAATAAAGTGAATGTCTCCGTTTTATGCGAACGGTTCAATAATTGATCTCAAGAACCGTTGATTTCCGTTGCAGGCGGACGCTTTCCGCGGGAGAGCGGGTTTTGCTCCGGTGAGCCCCACGGCTTCGCCGTTGGTCTCACCTGTCCCGCTTTATCCCGCTGGAGTCGCCGCCTTCCACTCCAATCAACTCAAAATGTCCTATATGTTTCTTGAAGTTTATAAAGGCATATTTCGTTTTTAAAGTAGTCCAATACGCTTAAAAATCGTATCTACGTGCTGGAGGTGGTAGCGGTAGTCGAAGCAGTCTTCGATTTCAGCCGGTGACAGCTTCGATGTGATTTTTTCTTCTGCTTCCACCAGCTCACGGAAATGCACCTGCTTTTCCCATGCCTCCATGGCTTTTGGCTGAACTGTGTCATATGCTTCTTCGCGTGACAGCCCTTTGTCAATAAGTGCAAGCAGGACGCGCTGTGAGTAGATCAGGCCGAGTGTGCGGTCCATGTTGCGCTTCATGTTGTCAGGGAATACCGTCAGATTTTTAACGATGTTGCCAAAGCGATTCAGCATATAGTTCAGGGCAATCGTTGCATCCGGCAGGATCACGCGCTCTGCAGATGAGTGTGAGATATCGCGCTCATGCCATAATGGCACGTTTTCGTAAGCTGTCTGCATATAGCCGCGGATCAGGCGGGCAAGTCCTGTCATATTTTCAGAGCCGATCGGATTGCGTTTATGCGGCATCGCTGAAGATCCTTTTTGACCTTTTGCAAAGAACTCTTCCACTTCACGCGTTTCACTTTTTTGCAATCCGCGAATTTCAACAGCAAACTTTTCAATAGATGTCGCAATTAAGGCAAGGGTTGCCATATAATCAGCGTGACGGTCGCGCTGAAGCGTCTGCGTTGAAACCGGTGCAGGCTTCAGGCCAAGTTTTTCACATACGTATGATTCTACGAAAGGATCGATATTGGCATATGTACCAACCGCTCCAGACATTTTACCGAAGGCAATTCCGTCTGCCGACTGCTTGAAGCGCTCAAGGTTCCGCTTCATTTCTTCGTACCAGAGGGCGAGCTTCAGGCCGAATGTCGTCGGCTCGGCATGAACACCGTGCGTACGACCCATCATGACTGTATCCTTATGCTCCTTCGCCTTTTCCGCTAAAATCTCAACGAAACGCTCAAGATCAGCAAGCAGGATATCGTTCGCCTGACGCAGCAGATAAGAAAGGGCTGTGTCTACAACATCTGTTGACGTTAAGCCGTAGTGCACCCATTTTTTTTCGTCTCCAAGCGTTTCGGATACGGCGCGTGTAAAGGCAACGACATCGTGTCTCGTTTCCTGTTCGATCTCTAAAATACGTTTCACATCAAATGATGCATGTTCACGGATTTTTTTGACGTCTTCTTTCGGGATATCCCCAAGCTCTGCCCATGCCTCACAAGCGAGAATTTCAACCTCAAGCCAGGCTTCAAAACGGTTTTGTTCAGTCCATATTGCGCCCATTTCCGGACGAGTATAACGTTCAATCATGATTGTGCCTCCTGTTTTATACGCGTCTGCCAGATGCCGGACTCATCAATCTCCTGAAGTGTATTTTCAAGATCGTCCGTCAGGATCGTGACATGACCCATTTTGCGGTTTGTTTTCGCTTCGTGTTTTCCGTATAAATGAAACGACCAGTGAGGATACTTTTCCATGGCGTCAAGAGTGCCTTCCATATGCTGACCCAGCACATTCACCATCACAACCGGCTTTACGAGTTCAGCAGGCGCTAGCGGCCAGTTTAACACGGACCGGATATGCTGATGGAACTGAGAGCACGTACTCGCTTCAATGGAATAATGACCCGAATTATGCGGTCTCGGTGCCAGCTCATTGACATAAATCTCACCGTTTTTATCGACAAACATCTCAACTGCCAGCGTTCCAATGAGCTGAAGGTGGTCTGCGATCTGATTCGCCAGCTTTACAGCATTTTCACGAACAGCCTGGCTGATGCGAGCAGGTACGATTGAAGCATGAAGGATCTGATTCACATGTACATTCTCAGCAACCGGCTGATGCACCGTTTCTCCCCGTTCATTGCGCTGAATAATGACTGAGATTTCAAGATCGAAATCAACAAATGATTCAAGCACACAAGTCCCGTTCTGATGAATCAGCTCGGCAGCTTCTGCCAAATCATCATTGCTCATCAGCTTGACCTGCCCCTTGCCGTCATAGCCTCCTGTTGCCGTTTTTAAAATCGACGGAAAACCGAACGTTCCTATGATATCATATAATCCTTGTTCGTGTTCAATGATTTTATAGTCCGCTACCGGTACCCCTGCTGCTGTGAGATTTTCCTTTTCAAGCTGGCGGTTCTGCGTAATCCGGATCAGGTCAGAACCCTGTGGAACGGGCACATGCTTTTGCAGTTCATCGAGTGAATCAGCATCTATATTTTCGAATTCATACGTAACAATATCGCTCAATTTTGAAAGCTTTTCTAAGCCTGCAGGGTCATCATAGGCTGCAATAATCGGGTAATCGGCCACCTGTGCACATGGTCCGTCCTCTGCAGGATCTAATACGGCAATTTTAAAGCCGGCTTCCTTGGCAGCGAGTGCCATCATCCGGCCAAGCTGTCCACCACCTATAATCCCTATCACCGCTGGAGGTTTGATCATCGTCATACGAGGTCACCACTGCTTTCGAGTACTTTTTCTTCACTTTTCTTCCGTACGTCTGCGAGACGATTGGCAATGTCCGGTTCAAATGCGGACAGAATCTGTGCTGCAAGCAGTCCGGCATTGGCAGCCCCAGCTTCACCAATCGCAACCGTTGCGACTGGAACACCGGCAGGCATCTGCACAATGGAAAGCAAAGAATCGAGTCCTTTCAGTGCCTTAGACTGAATCGGAACCCCAATCACAGGAAGTGTCGTTTTCGCTGCAACCATCCCTGGAAGATGCGCTGCTCCGCCAGCTCCGGCAATAATAACCTTAATGCCGCGATCTCTCGCCTGCTCAGCAAATGAAAACATCAGATCCGGCGTGCGGTGTGCACTCACCACCTGCTTTTCAAACGGGATCTCAAGCTCCTCAAGACGTTCACAAGCTTTCTTCATGGTAGGCCAGTCTGATGTACTGCCCATAATTACGCTAACCACTGCTGACATCGTCTCACTCCATCCGGGTTTGATATAAAAAAATCAGCCACTTTCCTTTTATTATATGAAGGAAAGTGGCTGACCTGTACCCGCAGAATAGACGGGCAGAAAGAGTTCTGCCTCTGCAGGTGCTTTCCCTCATAGTCCTGTCATTTACGGTGCAGGGTAGAAACTTTCGGGCCATATTCCCGACTTTATATGAGGTCGTTCATTCAATTAATCTCGTACTCATCATAACAAGCTGACACCGGAACGTCAACTCAATAAACGAACATTAAAAATTCTGTAAATATCATTGTTCGCTTTTAAGACCTTGAAACCGGATTTTCTGCCGGACAGGTTCCCTTTTTATAGAAGATCCTTCTTTCACTTCCTGAAACACAGGCTCTTCCATTCTTCTCACCGGCGTATATCCCTCTGCCGCCATACGGTCCAGACAGTCACCGATTGTTTCATGCTCTTCAACGTCAAACCATTTTTTACTCATGAAGCCTGTTCCTCCCGCGTCATTCGTCTCCTTACACTTTTCACCCAGAAGCCGCCATGAATCGCTTTAGGTTCATACGATATAATAAATGCCTTCGGATCAATCTCCTTAATCCGCTCATACAGCTTTAACTCATATTTACGCGGCGTCAGGATCTGCATCGCCCAGCGTCCGCCCTCAAGACCATTCGCTTCCCAGTCCGTCACGCCATATCCTAAAGTACGCAGTTTACTCGGAAGCTCCAGCCCATTATCTGTTGTAATAACATTAACCGTAATATACCCTAATGCCATCTTCTCTTCTATCTTCATCCCGATAATGACACCCATCCCATAACCGACTGCATACGCAATCAGATTCTGGATTTCGTTCAGATTATCGAGTACCAGTCCAAGTCCCACAACGTAAATCACGACTTCCACCATACTGACCGCCGCGGCATAATAACGGTATCCTTTTAACGTCAGAATCATTCTGACTGTAAAAAACGATACATAAAAGATGTTGATCACAAAAATAATTGCAACCATCATCAACCCACTCTCAAACAACGAACACCCTCCTCATTTACGGCATTTCTAACGCCTAAATGCAATCCTACTAGCCTCCATACAAATTGTAAAGATCTTTCATTCCTAAAATATGAACAATTTATTATTTCGCCTAACGAAGTGCTATACTGTGGTTATACATATTGAAGGAGTGACATCATGAACACATTATCCATTGGCATCATCGGCCTCGGTGCAATCGGTCAGCGCTTAATTCCTGCATTTATCGAACATGACCATTATGAAATCTCAGCAATCAGCGATGTGAATCCTGAGCTGATGGATCAAATACAAACACAGCACGCCCTATCTGCTGTAAAATATGCTGATGGCTTCGATTTAATTCAGCATGACGGACTTGACGCCATCTATATCGCCGTCCCTCCAAAATGGCACGCTGCATACGCACTGGCTGCAGCAGAAAAAGGTCTGGCTCTTTTATGCGAAAAGCCACTGGCTAATTCAATAGAAGAAGCAGAACAAATGACTGATGCAGTAGAAAAGTACAACGTCATTGACGCGATCCATTTTCCATTGCACTACAGCCAGGAAAAATCTCTGCTTACAGAAAAGCTGAAGGAAATCGGTGAAGTAAACCGGATCGAATTAACGATGCGCTTTGAGACATGGCCACGCTTCTGGCAGCACAACGACTGGATCAATAAACGTGAACAAGGCGGATTCATACGCGAAATCACCCCGCACTTCATTCAGCTCACACATGAACTGTTTGGGGAAATCGATATCAATTCCCATGCAACGAATTACCCTGCAAACAATTCTGATAGTGAAACAAGCGTCATCGCATTTGGAACAGTCGGTACCGATATCCCATTTTTACTGAATGGACACAGTGGGATCGGATTAAAAGATGACCTCACCTACCGGATCTACGGAACAAAAGGCGTTCTATCTCTTGATCAATGGGCAGAATTAAAACACGGAACCCCTGAACAACCTCTGACTCTTATTCAAAGAAGAGCTCAGTCCGCATCTGCATCAATATTAGATGAATTTTATCAGGCTATTACCACTGGGGATGGAAATATTGTCTCCTTCAAAGAAGGACTCAATGTACAACGCGTATTCGAACAGCTCCTATAAAAAATGCGTCTGCTTCTTTTTAGAAGCAGACGCATTTCTATTTTATAATACCTTCACAAACGCCTCAGCAGCCTTCTGGCTTGACTGAGGATTCTGTCCAGTAATGAACTTCCCATCAGTCAGAACATGCTCAGCCCAATTGCCCTTAGCCACAAAATGAGCACCCTGTTCCTCAAGCTTCGCCTGAAGCATAAACGGCATCAGCGGATCCAATCCCGTCTCTTTTTCCTCTTCGTTCGTAAAACCAGTCATCTTTTTACCCTTCACAAGGTACGAACCATCCTTCAGCTGTACATCAACAAAACCGGCTGGTCCATGACATACCGCCCCAATCACCTTATCATTCTCAGCAAAGTGCGCTAACGCATCCTGCAGCTGCGGTTCATTTGGAAGGTCAAACATCGTACCGTGACCACCCGGTAGGAAAATACCATCAAAGTTCTCAAATACAACACTCGAAAGCTTCTCCGTATTCTGAAGCTCAGCCTCCGCTTCCTTCCACTCAGCCGGATTCTCATTATCATCCAGACTGTTCGGATCAAGCGGGATGCCTCCACCCTTCGGACTTACTACCGTTACATCATAACCATGTTTTTTAAATTCAACATATGGCTCTGCAAATTCCGAAAGCCACAAACCAGTCGGGTGTTCCGCATCAATCTCACTCGTATTCGTTAATACCATTAATACTCGTTTACTCATATCCTGCATACCACCTTTTTTATGGTTTGATTAAATTGTTGCACCTTAGTATGTTACCCGTTAGACATATAGGTAAACGGACAATTTTTAAAAGATCAGGCATGCTGGAAATTTAGTCATTCAGGACCATACCCTTCGGTACAAATTGGTCCTGATTCTTTACACTTTCTTCTTTATTCATCACAATTTTGCTCTTATTCTGTATACTTTTCCGTTTATTCGATACACTTTATTCTCTATTCTGCATACCTCCGGAAACATCCCGGCGAAGCTCGGGGCCTGTGAATGCAGTTGAGTAACTGGAGCTGGTCAGCCTTTCATTAAAAGAAGCACCGGATTCTATACACTTCCCTCTTTATTCAACACACTTTTGCTCTTATTCAGTATACTTTCCCGTTTATTCGATACACTTTATTCTCTATTCTGCATACCTCCGGAAACATCCCGGTGAAGCTCGGGGGCACTGAATGCAGTTGGCTAACTGGAAGTGGTCAGCCTTTCATTAAAAGAAGCACCGGATTCTATACACTTCCCTCTTTATTCAACACACTTCTGCTCTTATTCAGTATACTTTCCTGTTTATTCGATACACTTCATTCTCTATTCTGCATACCTCCGGAAACATCCCGGCGAAGCTCGGGGGCACTGAATGCCTTTAGGCAACTGAAGGTCTTTGTCCTTTCTCTAAACTAGCTCGAAATTCTATACCTTTACCCCTTTATTCTTCATACTTCTGCTCTTATTCGATCCACTTCTTCATTTATTTGATATACTTTACTCCACATTCTGCACACCTCTGCAAAAACAACACAAAAAAGCCTGTAACTCATCCATTGAGTTACAGGCTTTTTAAGTGCCTAGCGACGTCCTACTCTCACAGGGGGAAACCCCCAACTACCATCGGCGCTGAAGAGCTTAACTTCCGTGTTCGGCATGGGAACGGGTGTGACCTCTTCGCTGTCATCACTAGACTGATTTATTGAAGACTCGCGCCTTCAAAACTGGATACAACATCAAACAACCGCAAGGTTTTTTCGAGAATCACCTATTTGGTTAAGTCCTCGATCGATTAGTATTCGTCAGCTGCACATGTCGCCATGCTTCCACCTCGAACCTATCTACCTGATCATCTTTCAGGGATCTTACCACTTGCGTGTGGGAAATCTCATCTTGAGGGGGGCTTCATGCTTAGATGCTTTCAGCACTTATCCCG